>CAZCFA010000016.1:0-44439 GCA_964497825.1 uncultured Conexibacter sp. | reverse complement strand
CGCCGGGCGCCGGAGCCGTGACCCCGCCCGAGGCGGCGCTCGTCGGCGGCGTCGAGCCGCCGCCGCCCGCCGATCCGGCGGCGCGGCTGGCGAGCGCCGAGCGACGCGAGGACGATGCGATCGTCGCCGCCCGCGCCGCCGGCGCCGAGGCCGGCGCCGAGCGCAGGATCCGCGAGGTCGAGGGCGTGCGGATGGCGGCCGAAGGCAGCGAGGCCGAGGCCCGCTTCGCATCAGACGACGTCGCCCGCGCCGGCACCGAGCAGCCGGACGAGGGGACGCCGCTGGCCGGCGAGCTGAAGCTGGCCGACGAGCAGATCGAGCGTCGCCGCCGCCGCGATCAGGAGCTCCAGGCGGAGCTCGAGCGCACCGAGTCGACGATCGCGGCGCACAAGAGCGTCATCGAGCAGGCGATGCAGGAGGCGCAGCGCCGGCTCGACGAGATCGAGGCGCAGGCGGGCGAGGCCGAGCAGCGCGCCGAGCGCGCCGAGAAGCTCGCCGAGCTACGCCGCGAGGAGGCCGACCGCGAGCGCCATCTGCACGAGATGCTGGAGCGGATCAACGAGGCCGAGGGGCGTGCCCGCGAGGCCGAGGCCCGGGCCCGCGAGGCCGTGGCCGGCGTCGCCAAGCCGCTCGACCCCGGTGACGCGCCGCCGCCGGCCGAGCCCGCCCGTGAGCCCGCCGCGCCCGCCGCGGGCCCGGCGGTCGCCGGCGGCCCCGGGCCGGAGCCGGCGCCGGAGGAAGCCGCGCCGGAGCCGGCCGCGGGAGAGCCTGGGCCGGAGTCGCCCGCCGCGGAGGCCGCGCCGGAGTCGGTCGCAGCGGCCCCCAGGTCGGAGTCGCCTGCCGAGGAGGAGCAGCGGTCCGAGCCCGAGGAGGTCGTGATCAGGACCGCCGACCTGCCCTCGCTCGGCGCGCTGACCGGATCGGCCGCCGACCGCGGCGAAGAGCTGCCGGTCGCGCCCGACTTCGAGAACGAGGGCGCGTCGGAGCGCGTCGGCAGCCCCGGTCAGCCGGGCGAGACCTCCACCGCGGACCCTGAATCGGCGGCCGCGCCGATCAGCCTCAACTCGGCGTCGTTCGAGGAGCTTCGCCGGGCCGGGCTCTCGGTCACCCAGACCGGTCGCGTCCTCGCCCACCGCGAGCGCGGCGGCGGCTTCTCGTCGGTCGATGAGCTCGACGAGATCCCGGGCTTCCCCCGCGATTTCCTCGACCGGGTCAAGCCGAAGCTCACCGTCTGACCGCTTCGCGCCGCGGCGGCGGCGCCTACAGCCCGTAGGCCTGTAGCAGATTGAGCCAGATCTCGTTGCGGGTCGGGAACGCGGGCACGGCGTCGAACAGCCGGTCCAGCGGCACCTCGGCGACGACCGCGATCGTCGCCGCGTGCAGCAGCTCGTTCGCGTCCGGACCGACGAACGTCGCGCCGACGACGACCTCGCGGCGCTCGTCGATGACGAGCCGGCTCGTGCCCTCGGCGTTGCGGCCGTGGAACGACGCGCCCGCTGTTCCGGCGGTCGCGACGTCGACGGCCTGCGCCGCGATCCCCGCCTGCTCGGCGCCGGCGAGCGTGTAGCCGACGGCGGCGACCTCGGGGTCGGTGAAGATCACCCGCGGCGACTGCGCCGTGTCCTCGGTCGCGGTCACGTCCTTGCCGAGGATGTTGTCGGCGGCGACCCGGGCCTGGTACTTGCCCATGTGGGTGAGCTGCGAGCGGCCGTTGACGTCGCCGATCGCGTAGAGCCACTCGTGGCCGCCGGCGCGGAGCCGGTCGTCGACCTCGATCGGGTCGCCGTCGGGCTCGATCCCGATCGACTCGAGCCCGATCCCCTTGACGTTCGCGCGGCGGCCGATCGCGACCAGCAGCCGTTCGGCCTCGACGGCGTCACCGGCCTCGAGCTCGAGCCGGTAGCGGCCGTCGCCGCCGCTCCGGCTCACGCGCGTCGCCGTGGCGCCGGTGCGGACGTCGACGCCGTGCTCGCGCAGCGCCGCCGCCACCTGCTCGGAGGCGAACTCCTCCTCGCGGGCGATCAGGCGCTCCAGCGCCTCGACGATCGTCACCTCGGTCCCGAGCGAGCTCCACGCCTGCGCCATCTCGACGCCGACGACGCCGCCGCCGAGCACGATCATGCTGGCCGGGGCCTCCGGGGCCGTCGTCGCCTCGCGGTTCGACCAGGCGTGGGCCTCGGCGAGCCCCTCGATCGGCGGCACCAGCGCGGTGCTGCCGGTCGCGACGATGACGGCCTTGCGGGCGCTGATCTCGTCGCCCCCGGCGCGGACGCGGCGCTCGCCGACGATCTCGCCCGATGCCCGGAACAGCTCGATCCCGCGCTGCTCGAGCCACGGGAGCTGGCCGGAGTCGTCGAGGTCGTGGATGACCTCGTCGCGTCGCGTCAGGACCGCCGCGACGTCGAGCCCGCCGGGCGCGGCGACGCCGGGCACGCGCTCGACCTCGGCGCGCAGCGCACCCGGGCGCAGCAGCGCCTTCGACGGCATGCACGAGTAGAAGGAGCACTCGCCGCCGACCAGGTGGGGCTCGACGATCGCGACGGCCTCGCCGGCGTCGGCCAGCCGCCCGGCGGCGTCCTCGCCCGCCGGCCCGGCGCCGATCACGATCACGTCGAACTCCGAGGCGGCCATACGGGCACCGTACCTACCCGGCCACGGGTCGCGGCAACCCGCGGCCCTTGCGACACTGTCGCGATGGCGAAGCGAAGGCCGCGGAGCAAGGCGCCGACCTCCGACTACAGCGACGGCGAGGGCAACGTGCTCACCCTCCGCCAGGAGCTGAGCCGGGCCAGCATCCGCCGGCTCGGCGAGCCGCCGGCCAGGGCGGCGGCGTCGATCGACGACGCCTGGCAGCGGCGCGAGGAGGAGCTGTTCGAGCGCCTCGCGGTTCGCTGGGAGGTGGCCGGGCTGCCGATCGAGGAGCAGTCGACGCTGCTCGGCCGCTACCGGATGGCCTCCGCGCAGGAGCGCCGCTGGGTGCGGGCGACGATCGCGCGCCACCTCGAGCGGTTCATCCCCGAGCTCGCCTGAGCTCCGCCCGGCGGTGGCCCGCTCCCGGCCCTGTTAGGTTGCCGCGATGCTCAGGCTCCGGTCGCTCGTCCCGCCCGTCGCCGTCGCTGCAGTGGCGCTGCTCGCGGCGGCGCCCGCCGGCGCCGCCGGCACCGAGCGGGCGCTGAACCGCGCCCTCGATGCGGTGATCAAGGCGCCCGGTGCCCCGCCCGGGCTCGGCGTGCTGATCCAGCGCGGGCACAGGTCCGAGTTCCTGCGCCGTGGCGTCGCCGACGTCAGGACCGGCGCCCCGTTCCGCAAGCGCAGCCACTACCGGATCGCCTCGATGTCGAAGGCGCTGAACGGGGCGGTCGTGCTCGCGCTCGCCTCCGACGGCAAGCTGCGGCTCCGCGACAGGATCGATCGCTGGCTGCCCGGCGCGCTGCCGCTCGCCGGCGCGGTCCGTATCGATCAGACGCTGCAGCACACCGCCGGGCTCCCCGACTACATCCACCAGCAGGCGTTCATCGACCAGCTCACCTCCGACCCCGCCCAGTACCTGCCGCCGCGCGATTTGCTCGGCTACGTCGATGACGTCGCGCTCGAGTTCGAGCCCGGCACCGAGTACGGCTACTCCGACACCGACAACATCGCCGCCGGCCTCGCCGCCGAGCAGGCGGCCGGGCGCTCCTACGGCGCGCTGCTGCGTCGCTACGTCTACCGGCCCGCCGGGATGCGCCGGACCTCGCTGCCGGAGACGATCGGGATGCCGAGTCCCTACATCCACGGCTACGACGTCCAGCCCGGCATGCCGCCCGAGGACGTCAGCGAGCTGATCAACCCGGCGCTCGCCTGGGCCTCGGGCGGGATCGTCTCGACCGCGGCCGACGTCAACCGCTTCATCCGCGCCTACGTCGGCGGCGATCTGTTCAGCCGCCGGATCGCGCGCAGCCAAGACGACTTCGTGCTCGGCTCCTCCTCGCCGCCCGGACCCGGCCGCAACCGCGCGACGCTGGCGCTGTTCCGCTACCGCACCCACTGCGGCACGGTCTACGGCCACACCGGATCGTTCCCCGGCTACCGCGTGTTCATGGCGGCCTCGGCGAACGGCAGGCGCTCGGTCGTGTTCACGGTCAACGCTCAGATCGTTCCCGGCGAGGGGTCGCAGGAGGTCTCCGACCTGATCCGCTTCGCCCAGGAGGACGCCGTCTGCCGGGCGCTCGACCGGCCTCGCGGCCGCTGAGCCCAGGCGGTCGCCGAGCGCGCGGCGATCGGCGACCTTAGGCGCGGGCCTCGTGCCGGCGGCCGGAGGCGATGTAGGAGCTGATGTCGACGACGAAGGCGAAGCCGACGATGAACCACTCGAAGCCCGTCACCTCGTTCGTGCCGGCGTTCCACATCACCGCGTAGGCGAGCGTCGTCCACGGCAGCAGGAAGAAGCCGATGAAGGGCACGATCCAGTCGTCGAAGGCGCGGCTCAGCAGGTCGGAGAAGATCCAGACGAAGAACAGCGCCAGCCGCGGCGAGATCAGCGCCAGCAGGAACACGAGGCAGGGCATGGCGGGAACCTATCGCGGGCGACGGTTGACCGCCGGTCGCGGCGGTGAGAGGGTGCGCGCGGGGCGGGAGCGGCGACCGAGGAGGAGTGAGATGAGCGAGAAGCCGTACGCGGGCGCGGCGATCACCGAGCTGCCCGATCTCTGGGACGGGTTCGCGTGGCTGGTGCGCGAGGGACTCGAGATCAGCGCCTTCGGGGCGCAGATCATGGACCTGCCGCCCGACTACGAGACCGAGTCGCACGACGAGTCCGACAGCGGTCAGCAGGAGCTCTACGTGGGCATGCGCGGCTCGGGCGCGGTGCTGATCGCCGGCGGCGAGCGGCTGCCGCTCGACGCCGAGCACCTCGTCCGCGTCGACGCCGGCGTCGGCCGGGTGCTGGCCAGCGGCCCCGACGGCCTCCGCGTGCTCTGCGTCGGCTCGGTACCCGGCGGTGCCTACGAGGCGCCCGACTGGACCCACGGGGAGTAGCCGCCTAAACTGACCGTTACATAGACACATACATAGGGGGCGAACCAGATTCGACGTGAACGGTTCGTCTCGGTGTTGCGAGTCGAGGATCCTGGGTTGGCCTCGTTAATCCCCCCGGGAAAACCAACAAATGCGGACTCTCACGAGTTCGCTCTCGCTGCCTAAACACCAGTAGAGAGCAGTCGCTCCGGATAGCCCACGTTCCGGGTCAGCGGCTTCATCAGTGGGATCACCCGCCGGCAGCTTCCTCGGCCGGAAGGGAACATCAACAGGAGGATCTGGCGCCGGCAACGTGCCCCTTGGATCGACCTAGCCGGATCGCCGAGACAGACTCCAACGGGAACGCTCGTTGACGCATCGGGACCTCCTTCGCGGACGCCGGGGCAGTACCGGCCGCCTCCACTCCCAGCCGGCAGGGGGACGCGCCGGGCTTCACCCGGCCGGGCGGCGGCAGCGGGACCGGATCCGTCCCTCAGAAGCCGCCGCTTGCAGGCACCGCGGATCGCTCCCGCTCGGCGAACATCCGCAGCGCGAAGCGGCCGGCGGGGTGGTCGCGGGCGCGCTCGACGAGCGCGGCCGTGGGTGGCCGCATGGCCTCCGGCTGCGGCAGCGGCGTGCCGTAGCCGGGCGGCGCCGTCACCGCGGCGCTGAGCGCCGCGAAGGTCAGGTCCGCGGCCGAGAACCGCTCGCCGCAGAGGTAGGGGCGGCCGTCGGCGAGCAGCTCGGCGACGCGGTCGAGCTCGGCGAACACGACCTCCTCGTCCCGCTGCTCGATCCCGGGGCGGATCCCGACGGCGCGCGAGACCCAGCGCTTGCCAAGCGGCCAGAGCAGGCGCAGCATCCGGTCCTCCCAGCCGGGCACGCCGGCGTTGTTGTACGCGAGCATCGTCTCCGGGTCGGCGAGCACGTGGACGTAGATCAGCCGCCGCGCGTGCGGCCCCAGCAGCTCGTCGAAGCGCCGGCTCAGCGCCTCGACCTGGGCGCGCTCGGCCGGCTCGGCGGGGAACAGGCGCCGCGCGGCCGGCCCCCGCTCGTCGGTCCAGGCGAGGATCCCGCGCGACTCGCCGATCGCACCGTCTTCGGTCACGAGGACCGGGACGGTCGAGCCGCCGCCCGCCCGGCGTGCCGCTATCCGGTGGAGGCCCTGGACGTGGCGCTCTTCGCGGAACTCGATCCCGGCTCGCCCGAGCGCCCAGCGGGCCTTCTCGCAGTAGTGGCTGATCGGGATCGTGACGAGGCGGACCACCGGATCGAGAATAGCTCCGCCCCGAGCAGGACCAGCGCCGGCGGGATCGTGGCCGGCAGCACGTCGTAGACGAGGAACAGCTGGTCCCAGGCGAGCGCCAGGGGCAGCAGCGCGGCCGCGGCACCGAGCTGGATCCGCAGCGTGCCGCCGTCGAAGCGCTGGGCCGCGATCACGCCGCCGACGACGGCCGCAGCGAGGTAGTCCCCGTAGCCGATCGAGAAGCTGCCGAAGCCCGCCGACTGCAGCTGCGGGAGCTGCAGCTCGGGAGCCGGGGCGGCGGTGACGAGCACGTGGTTGGGCTGCTCGAGCTTGCCGGAGAAGACGAGATAGGCGTCGAGCGCCGCCATCGCGTAGACGCCGGCCTTGATCAGCGCCAGCGGCGCGGCGCCGGCGAGCAGCCGGCCGAGCGTGATCGCCGAGCCGGCGACGAGCAGGGTCGCCGCGAGCTGGCCGGCGGCGTCGTCGGGGAAGGCCCAGGCGAGCGCGAGCAGCGGGACCACCAGCGCGGCCAGCGCCGGGCGGGCGCCGTGAGCGGCCCAGCCGAGCGCCAGCGCGGCGCCGATCGGGACCCCGAACAGCGCGATCCAGGTGAGCGCGTCGGCGGTCTCCGGCAGCTCCGAGATCGCGATCACGACGACCGCGATCGAGAGCGGCAGGACCAGCGCCCAGGCGCTCGAGCTGTAGCGCCGCAGCCACGGCGGCAGGCCCGCCGCCGGCAGCGCGACGCAGAGCGCCTGGATCGCGATCAGGACCGTGTTGTCGCCGTCGAACCACATGGCGGTCGCCGCGATCGTGACAGCCCGCGCTCAAGCCGGCGTCAACCGGGCGCCGCGCCGCCCGGTGATCGGCGGGCGCGCTCAGGCGCTCAGGTCGAACAGGTCGCCGAGCCTGAGCCCGAGGCGGATGTCGCCGATCGCCCGCAGCCTGCCCTGAAGGGCGAGGCGCTTCGCCCCGGCCCTGCCGGTGACGATCCGGCGCAGGTCCTCGGGCCGCACCTTCAGCGTCAGGTCGGGCTCGGCGGCGGGAGCGTCCGAGGCGCTGCAGGCACCGTCGCGGATCACCAGCTCGCGATGGTCGTAGCCGCCCCCGGGCCGGTCCCAGAGCTTGACGTGGATCACCGCCTCGAAGCCCGCGACCCGCTCGGGCCGCAGCCGCGCGGCGAGCTGCTCGACGAGCGCGTCGATCACCCGCTCACGGCTGTCGGTCGCGGCCATCAGCGTCGCGAAGCCGTCGTCGTCGATCTCCCTGATCGCGGCGAAGACCGCCGCCGCGGGTGCATCGAGATCGATCGCGGGCGCTGGCGACACGGCGCCGGCTACGCGCGCGGCGCCCCGCCCCGCGCGGTCGGCGGGCTCTGCTGCTCCGCGGCCACGGGTCGACTCTATCCGGCGCCGCCGCGCGGCTCAATTCCCGGCGCCGCCGCCGCCGGTCCCGGTCAGCTGACCGGGACCGACCGTCGGCGCCATCCAGCTCACGCAGCGCCAGCCGTCGATGTCGGCGGGGTTGAGCGAGCCGCCGTCGCGCGTGTGCTGGAAGGTCGAGAGGCCGCAGTTGAGCGAGCCGATTCGCCAGAGGCGGTCGATCAGGTGCGGCGTGAACGCGTCGCCGAGCAGCGCCGCGGCGAACGTGAACCGGAAGAAGATCCCGTGGCCGACCAGCAGGGTGCCGTCGATGCCGTCGGCGGCGAGCCGCTCCTGGGTCCGCCGCACCCGGGCGAGCAGGCCGGCGAACGACTCGCCGCCCCCGGGGCCGTGATCGGGATCGTCGGCGTGGGCCAGCATCCGGTTCGACCAGCGCTGCCGCTGCTGCTCGTCGGCGGGCAGCTCGGCGTAGCCGTCGGGCTCGCGCAGCTCGTGCGTCCACTCCCAGATCTCGGGCTCGAGCCCGGTCAGCGCCGCGATCGGAGCCGCGGTCTCGCGCGCCCGCCGCATCGGGCTGGAGACGATCCGCCGCACGTCGAGCCGCTCGACGAGATGCGCCGCAGCGGCCGCGGCCTGGTCGTGGCCGAGCTCGCTGAGCCGGTCGCCCTCGTGCTCGGGCAGCGCCACGGCGCCGGGAGCGGCGTTGGAGGCGGACTCGCCGTGGCGGAGGTAGAAGGCGAACACGGCGGCAGTCTCGCCGATCGCGGCGCGCTCAGATCTCCAGCCGCGAGTCCTCGAGGTCGAGCTCGTGCTCGATCGCCCGCAGCGCGTCGTCGTTGATCTCGCCGCGGTCGCGCATCGCGATCACGGTCGCGCGCTGCGCCTCGAGCAGCTCGCGGGTGAGCCGCTGGAAGTTGACCGAGCGCTCCTCGATCGCGAGGCTGTCGTCGTCTTCGACGGCGAAGCGGGCGGCGAAGCGGCGATGGCGGTAGCCGTAGATCCGGCGGGCGCGGTCGGCGGTCTCGGCCGCGACCCAGTCCTCGTCGCTGAGCTCCTCGAGCCGCGCGAGCGCCGCCTCGGCGGCCCGCTTGCGGGCGACGTTCTCCTCGTGCACGAAGGCCTCGTCGGCGCCTTCGAACCCGAGCCGCTCGATCAGGAACGGCAGCGACAGGCCCTGCAGGAGCAGCGTCGCGAGGATCACCGAGAAGGCGAGGAAGATGATCTCCTCGCGATGGGGCAGCGGCTCGCCCGCATCGGTCGCCAGCGGCAGCGCCAGCGCCGCCGCGAGCGAGACCGCGCCCCGCATCCCGGTCCAGGCGACGATCGCCGTGCCGCGCGGCGACGGCGCCGTGCCGCGCCAGAGCCGCGGCGCCAGCGCCCGGGGCAGGTAGGTGAACGGGAACACCCAGAGCAGCCGGACAACGATCACGGTCGCGGCGACCAGCGCCCCGTCGCGCACGAGCTCGGCGGTCGAGAGCCCGTCGAGCCCCTCGATCACCGAGGGCAGCTGCAGGCCGACGAGGATGAACAGCGCCGAGTTGAGCAGGAACTGGACGATCTCCCAGATCGCCTTGCCCTGGATCCGCGTCGTCGGCGTCGTCAGCACCGAGGTGAGCCGGCCCATGTAGATGCCGACGGTGACCGCGGCGAGCACGCCGGAGACGCCGATCGCCTCCGCCGGCAGGTAGGCGAAGAAGCCGCTGAACAGCGCGATCGTGACCTCGACCGCGGGCTCGTTGATCCGCCGCCGCACCCAGGCGATCGTGGCCCCGGCGGCGATCCCGACCGCGATTCCGCCGGCGACCGTGACGATGAACTCGCCGGTCGCCGCGGCGAGGCTGAAGGTTCCCGCGACCACCGCCGCGACCGCGAACTTGTAGGCGACGAGGCCGGTGCCGTCGTTGATCAGCGACTCGCCCTCGACGATCACGATGATCCGGTTCGGGACCTTGAGCCGGCGCGCGACCGCGGTCGCGGCGACCGGATCGGTCGGCGAGACGATCGCGCCGAGCACGAACGCCTCCGCCCAGCCGAACCCGAGCGCCGCGTGGGCGACGGCGGCGACGCCGACCATCGTCGCCAGCACGAGGCCGACCGCCAGGGTCGAGATCGCCTTGACGTTGCGGCGCAGCTCGCGCAGCGGCGTGAAGTAGGCCGCCGAGTACAGCAGCGGCGGCAGCAGCGCGACGAGCACGACCTCGGGCGGCAGCTCGATCGTCGGCAGCCCGGGCGCGAACCCGAGCGCGAGGCCGCCGACGACGAGCAGGATCGGGTACGGGACCCGGGTGAACTGCGCCGCGATCAGCAGCAGCGCAACCGCGAGCAGGATCGTGAGCAGGGCGACGTCGGTGTCCACGGCAGGAGGGTTCTACCGGGCGCCGGCGGCGGGACGCCGTCCCCGCGGCTCAGCCGCGGACCGGCTCGCCCCGATCGGGCAGCGGGCTGAGCGCCGGTCGCCGCTCGGCCTCGAGCAGCGCGACCAGCGCCTCGATCACCGCCGGATCGAACTGGCTGCCGGAGTTGCGCCGCAGCTCGGCGATCGCCTCGTCGCGGTCCAGCGCCGCCCGGTAGGGGCGGTCGGAGATCATCGCGTGGAAGGCGTCGCAGGCGGCGATCACCCGGGCGCCGAGCGGGATCTCCTCGCCCGCGAGCCGGTCGGGATAGCCGCCGCCGTCCCAGCGCTCGTGCGAGGAGCGGACGAACGGGTGGACGGCGGCGAAGTACGGGATCCGCTCGAGCATCCGCGAGCCGACGACCGTGTGCTGCTTGATCTGCTCGTACTCGTCGGCGCTCAGCGGCCCGGTCTTGCCGAGGATCTCGCCGCTGACCCCGATCTTGCCGATGTCGTGCAGGAGCGCGCCGTGGCGGATCGAGCGCAGCTCGTCCCGCTCGACGCCCAGCTCGCGTGCCGTCCGCTCGGCGAGGTCGGCGACCTCGCGCGCGTGCGCGGCGGTGTAGGAGTCCTTCGCCTCGAGCGCGTCGGAGAGCGCGGCGAGCGTGTGCATGAAGGTCCCCTCGAGCTCGGCGTAGAGCCGGCAGCGATGCAGCGCGGCGCCGATCGCCGCGGCGATCGTCTCGGCGAACAGCAGGTCGTCGAAGCCGAAGCCGTCGCGCTCGCCGTGAACGAGCTCGAGCACGCCCCAGGGCTCGCCGTCGATGCGGATCGGCGTCGCCAGCTCAGAGCCGAACGTGCCGCCGTCGGCGGCGGCGTCGGCGACCAGCACCGCCTCGCCGCTGCGGGCGGCGCGCGACGCCGAGCGGCGCGCGACGCTGAGCGGGTCGGCGCCGCGGCGGGCGACGGCGATCGGCGCGAGCTCGCCGCCGCCGATCCGGTGGACGGCGACGCGCAGGTAGTCGAAGGTGTCGGCGAGCTCGTCGACGGCGGTGGTCGCGATCTCGCGCTGCTCGAGCGGCGGCGCCAGCTTGACCGCGATCCGGCTCGCGCAGGCGAGCCGCTCGCGGCGGTCGAGCCGCGCCCGCCGTTCGGGGCTCGCGCGGCGGCGATCCGGCCTCGTCCGCCGCTTCATCTCATACAGCGAGCCGTCGGCCCGGTCGAGCAGCGCGTCCTTGGTCGGCCCGGCGTCGGGCCAGGAGGCGACGCCGTAGGAGATCGTCGTCCGCTCGTCGATCTCGTCGATCACCCGGCGGGCGCGCTCGGCGGCGGCGACCGTCGCCGCCGGCCCCGCGTGGGGGAGCACCAGCGCGAACTCGTCGCCGCCGACGCGGAACGGCAGGTCGGAGCTGCGGCAGCTCCCGCGCAGCGCCGCCGCGACGCGGCGCAGGACATCATCGCCCTCGGCGTGGCCGCCGGTGTCGTTGACCTGCTTGAACCCGTCGAGGTCGAACATCACCAGGCCGAGCTCGCCGCCGTGGCGGCGGCAGCGGTCGAGCTCGCGGTTGATCGTCTCGTGGAAGTGGCGGTGGTTGAACAGCTCCGTCAGCGGGTCCTGGATCGCCAGCTCCTGCTGCGCCTCGAACAGGCGCGCGTTGGTCAGCGCGATCGCCGCCTGCGCGGCGTAGGAGGCGAGCAGGTCGACGTCGCGCGGCAGGAACGGGCTCTCCGCCGTCGACAGCGCCATCAGCAGCCCCAGCGTCTGGCCCCGGTAGACGAGCGGCGAGGAGCAGATCGAGCCGAGCGCGACGCCGCCGCCGAGCGTCCGGTCGGCGAGCTCGCCGATCGCGGCGCTGTCGTCGAGCGTGACCGGCTCCGCCAGCAGCGACCGGTTGGCGCTCGCCCAGCGCTCGAGCGTCGCCACGGTCTCCGGCGGCAGGTGCGAGGAGGCGCGCGCCCGCAGCTCGTCCTGCTCGGCGACCAGCAGCGCGAACTCGGCGCCGCCGACCGCCGCCTGCGCGTTCGCGGTCACCTTCGACAGCACCTCGTCTAGCTGCAGGGCCGAGGCGAGGTCCTGGATCGAGCGCATAAACAGGTCGGTGGCCTCGGCGTGGCCGGCGAGCTGATCGCGCAGCAGCCGCCAGCGCCGCCGCCGCTCGGCGATCGCCCGGCTGCCCGCGTAGACCGCGATCACGCCGGCGAGGATCGTCGCCAGCGGCAGCAGCGTCGGGATCAGCGTCGCGGCCACGATCAGCGCGAACAGCGCGATGCTGGCGAGCGCCGCGACCAGCGCCGAGCGGTCGAGCGGGTTCCACTGGACCTCGTAGATGCACTCCGGATCGCCGTGGGCGATGCAGCGCGGGTGGCGGACCCGGGCCCGCGGCTCACCGAAGACGAGCGGCACGCAGGAGAGCAGGCCGATGTTGTAGCCGCAGTTGGAGGGGTGATGGACGGCGTCGCCGACCGGGACGTTGCGGATCAGCGCCGAGGTCTGCCCGCAGCGCAGCACGTCCATGTGGTGGACCCGGTTGAACTTCGCGTTGGCGCGGCCGATGTTGGAGTAGATCAACCGCGGCGTGCCGAGCGCGCGCAGCGTCAGCCGCAGCGCCTGGCCGACGTTGAGATCGAGCGCCGCAGCGCCGATCCGCTGCGCGACGTCGGGGTCGCCCAGCAGCTCGGCGGCGGCCTCGAACATCGCCACCTTGGTCCGGTCGGAGAACCAGTTGTTCTCGTCCCGCAGCTCCGCCTCGCGGCCCTCGAGGCCGCAGCGCCGCAGCAGCTCGATCACGGCCGCGCGGCCGCCCTCGCGCTCGACGAAGCTGAGCACCAGGCCGGTCGTGAGCCCGCTCACCTCGCGCGGCTCCGCGAGCGCGATCGCGGCCTGATCCTCCGGTTGCGGATCCAACCCCATACGGGGCTATCGACAGCGCCGCGATCGGGCTTGAGAGCGCCGGTTCGGGCTGCGAGCGGCGGTCCCGGCGGCGCCCTCGCGCTCCTCGCCGCGGAGCACGACCGCCGCCGGCGCAAAGCGGTGGGGCGAGGACGACGTTTCAGCCGGCCGCGGCCCGCTCACGGGCCCGCAGCTCGATGTAGAGCGTGACCACGATCAGCGCGAAGACCGGGTCGGCGAGGAGGTTGGCGAGCACGTCGTAGAACCACTCGGCGGCGAAGCCGTCGCCGAGCAGCCCCCCGGCGAGTCCCTCGACCAGGCTGTCGAGCAGCGCCTGCAGGAAGACGGCGGGCCAGACGAGCGCGGCGACCTGGCGGAAGTGGCCGCGGACGAGCTCGCGGCTGCGGCCGAAGGCCCTGCGGACGGTGGTCTCCTCGTGCTCGATCACCGGCGCGACCAGGCAGAACCAGACGAGCGCCAGCACGCCGGGGACGATCACGAGCAGCAGCCCGATGCCGATCACGACGACGAGCAGCACGTCGGCGGCGGCGAGCCGGCCGTAGGGCAGCGAGCGGATCAGCTGCCCGAGCTCACGAACCTCGCCGCCGCGCTCGCGTTCGACCGCGGCGGCGACGAGGCCGGCGAACAGCACGGTCCCGAGCAGCGGCAGGATCACCTGGACCAGCCCCAGCGCGACGGTCGCGATCGCGCCCGGATCGTCGAACCGCTCGATCTCGATCCCGTCGCCGGGGGCGATCGTCGTCAGCAGGCCGAGCGGGATGAACAGCGCCAGACCGAGCGCCAGCAGCGCCCGCCAGCTCGAGCGGTAGGCGCGGACGGCCCGGGTGACGACCGCACGCACCCGTAACGACTCGACCGACCCGGCGCGCATCGTCCCAGCCTTGCGAACCGGCCGGCCGCGTCCGCGGCGCTCAGCGGTTGCCGGCGAAGGTCGGGATGCGGCGCGGCAGCAGCTCCGCGCCGTGGCGGTCGGCAAGCGCCCAGGCGGCGAACAGGAAGGCGCCGACGACGGCGGTGCCGGTCAGGATCGCGCCGGCGGCGGCGGTCGCGACGAGGCCGTTGGCGCCGAGGATGAGCACGGTCGCGGTCATCCCGAGGCCGGGGCCGATCGGCAGCAGGCCGAGCGCGGCGGTGGCGATCAACAGCGCGGCCGCGTCGAAGACCGAGACGTCGACGCCGACGCCGCGGAGGATCAGCCAGTTGCGCAGCACCTGCAGGGCGACGGCGGCGATCGTCAGGCCGACGATCGTGCTGCGGTGACGCAGCCCGCGGAGGACGGCGAGCCCGCTCCAGAAGCCGTGGCGCCGGCGGTGCGCGAGCCGGCTCAGCCCGCCGACGACGCCGGCCCCGGCGGCCAGCGCGATCAGCGGCAGCCACCAGGCGATCCCGAGCGGCGCGACGAGCGTGAACGAGCAGGCCGCGGCGAGCGCGATCTCGACGACGACGATCGGCAGCTCGGCGGCGACCAGCGTGCCGGCGCGCGGGGAGTCCTCGGGCGCCGTCCGCCGCAGCTCGGCGATCCGCACCGCGAGGCCGAAGCTGGGCGTGAAGATGCTGCCGATGTTGCCGATCGCGGCGGCCCGGAACAGGCGCCGGCGGCCGCACTCGGCACCGGCGGCGGCGACGCAGACGTGCCAGGCCTCGCTGCGGGTCAGAAGCCAGGCGACCTGGATGACCACCGCCATCGCCAGGACCTGCCACGAGGTGGCGCCGAACGCGCCGGCGACCTCGTGCCACTTGCCCCGCAGGCCGATCAGCAGCGCCAGGGTAACGACCGCCGCGAAGCCGACGCTGACCGCGGTCGAGTGGCGCCGCAGCCACGAGCGCCGCGGCGCAAGCCCCTCCTCGACGATCCGCAGGGCCTCGATCGAGGCGAGGTCCGCCGGCGCTGTCTCTGCGAGCAAGGTCGTCATCGGTTCGTCGGCCGGCCCCTGGCTCGAGCCCTGCCGTTTCCCCTCGGCGCCACGATCGATGTCCCGCCGGGGCGGACATGGTAGCGATGTGAACGTTTGCTAACTGCAGTAGGTCACAGTAGGGGCCCTCCGTGAGGCCCTGAGCCGCCGACGGTCGCCGAAGGCCGCCATTCCGGCGCTAATGCACCGCGATGGTCTGCGGCTGGCGAAGGAGTCGCTGCCTCCGCCGCCACCCACGGCGGTCGTCGAAGCCCGTTCCGGCGCTAATACACCGCGATGGTCTGCGGCTGGCGAAGGAGTCACTGCCTCCGGTTCCACCCACCGGGGTGACTGAAGGCCGCCATTCCGGCGCTAATGCACCGCTGTCGCCCGAGGACGGGTCCGCTGCCTCCGCCGCCACCCACGGCGGTCGCCGAATGCCGCCATTCCGGCGCTAATGCACCGCGGTGGTCTACGGCTGGCGTAGGAGTCACTGCCTCCGGTTCCACCCACCGGGGTGACTGAAGGCCGCCATTCCGGCGCTAATGCACCGCTGTCGCCCGAGGACGGGTCCGCTGCCTCCGCCGCCACCCACGGCGGTCGCCGAAGGCCGCCATTCCGGCGCTAATGCACCGCGATGGTCTGCGGCTGGCGTAGGAGTCACTGCCTCCGGTTCGTTCCACCCACCGCGGTCGTCGAAGCCCGCCATCGCCATCTCGGCTCTGCGGCACCGCGATGGCGGCCAGGCCGTGCGCCGCTTGCGGATCCATCCGTCACGCGGAGCTGCGCGACCCGGGCGGGCGTCAGTCGCGCAGCGCCGCCTCGACCACGCGGGCGCAGCGGCGGCCCTCGGCGATCGCGGTGACGATCAGGCTGGCGCCGACGCGGGCGTCGCCGGCGGCGTAGACGCGATCGACGTTGGTCGCATAGGCGCCGGCTTTGACGTTGCCGCGGCCGTCGAGATCGACGCCGAGGTCGCCGAGCAGGCCGTCGTGCTCGGGGTGGGTGAAGCCGACGGCGATCAGGACGAGGTCGGCCTCGAGGCTGAACTCGCTGCCCTCGATCGGGACGGCGTCGCTGGCCGAGGTGCCGCTCACCTCGCGGGCGTGCACGCGCTCGACCCGGCCGCCGGAGCCCTCGAGCGCGAGCACCTGGCGGCCGAAGGTGCGCTTGCCGCCCTCGTCGAGGGCGTAGGTGGTGTGCAGGCGCCGCGGCTGCATCGGCCAGGGCGTGTTCGGGTAGCGGCCGCCGGGCGGCAGCTCCGGGTAGACGTCGAGCAGGATCGCGTCGGTCGCCTCCTCGCGCAGCGAGTTGGAGATGCAGTCCATGCCGGTGTCGCCGCCGCCGACGACGACGACGCGCTTGCCGCGGGCCGTCACCTCGTGCTCGGGCTCGCGGCTGGAGCGGCCCTCCTGGGCGGCGACCCAGCGATTGCGCTGGTAGAGGTACTCCATCGCGAAGTGGACGCCGCCGAGCTCGCGGCCGGGGACATCGAGCTCGCGCTCGACCCGCGAGCCGACCGTGAGGATCACCGCGTCGTGGCCGGCGCGGAGCTCGTCGGCGCCGATGTCGCGACCGACCTCGACGTCGCAGACGAACTCGATCCCCTCGGCCGCGAGCAGGTCGATGCGGCGGTCGATCATCCACTTCTCGAGCTTCGCGTCGGGAACGCCGAAGCGCATGAACCCGCCCGGGGCCTCGTCGCGCTCGTAGACGGTCACGGTGTGGCCGACCTTGTTGAGCTCGGCCGCGGCCGCCATCCCGGCCGGGCCGGAGCCGACGACCGCGATCGTCTTGCCGGTCCGCAGCGGCGGCGGCTCGGGGACGACCCAGCCCTGCTCGAAGGCGTGGTTGATCGTCCAGTACTCGATCTGCTTGATCATCACCGGGTCGTCGTCGATCCCGAGCACGCAGGCCGACTCGCACGGCGCCGGGCAGATCAGGCCGGTGAACTCGGGGAAGTTGTTGGTCGCGTGCAGCTGCTCGATCGCGCGCTTCCAGTCGCCGACCCGGGCGAGGTCGTTCCAGTCGGGGATCAGGTTGCCGAGCGGGCAGGCGTTGTTGCAGAACGGGACGCCGCAGTCCATGCAGCGGGCCGCCTGCTCGCGCAGCTCCTGCTCGGGCAGGGTGCCGAAGATCTCGCCGTGGTCGTGGACGCGCTCGCCGGGGTCGCGCTCGGGCATCGGCACCCGTCCCGCCTCGAGGAATCCGCGCGGGTTCGCCATCAGGTCCTCGCTCCGGTCGCGCTCACGCGAGGTTCACCGTCCTCGCCTTGGCGGGCGGATCGGTGTGGGCGAGGGCGGCCCGGAACCCGGGCGGGATCACGACCGTGAACTCGTCGACGGCCTCCTCCCAGCGCTCGAGGATGGCGGCGGCCACCGTCGATCCGGTCCGGCGCCGGTGCTCGGCGATCAGCCGGTGCAGGAACTCGTTGCCGTCGGGGTGGACGGGCTCGAGATCGACCATCCCGAGGTTGCAGTGCGGCTCGAAGGCGTCGTCGGGGTCCCAGATGCAGGCGACGCCGCCGCTCATCCCGGCGGCGAAGTTGCGGCCGGCCGAGCCGAGCACGACGACGCAGCCGCCGGTCATGTACTCGCAGCCGTGCGCGCCGACGCCCTCGACGACGGCGAGCGCGCCCGAGTTGCGGACCGCGAAGCGCTCCCCGACGAGGCCGCGGAAGAACGCCTTGCCGCCGGTCGCACCGTAGAGGGCGACGTTGCCGGCGATCACGTTGCGCTCGGCCCGGAAGCCGGCGTCGAACGCCTTCGCGGCCGGGTGCACGGTGAGGACGCCGCCGCTCAGGCCCTTGCCGGCGTAGTCGTTGACGTCGCCGGCGATCGCCAGCGAGATCCCGGGCGCGAGCCAGGCGCCGGCGCTCTGGCCGGCCGAGCCGCTGAGGCGGACGTCGATCGTGTCCTCGGCGAGCCCGTCGGGGCCGTGGGCGCCGACCAGCGCGTTGGCGAGCCGGCCGCCGACCGCGAGGTCGATGTTGGTCACCCGGGCCTCGATCCGCACGCTCTCGCCGCGCTCGAGCGCCGGCCGCGCCGCCGGCAGCAACTCGCGCTCGTCGAAGGAGGCGCCGACCGGCCGCGGCTCGGCGTCGCCGGCGACGAAGCCGCGCGGCGCCTCGATCGCGCTGCCGGGGATCGCCAGCAGCGGCCGCAGGTCGATCGAGCGCGACTTCCAGTGGTCGACGTCGTCGTCGGGGATCAGCAGCTCGGTGCGGCCAACCATGTCGCCGTAGCGCTTGACGCCGAGCGCCGCCATCAGCTCGCGCGCCTCCTCGGCGACCATCAGCAGGTACTTGACGACGTGCTCGGGCTTGCCGGTGAACCGCGCCCGCAGCTCCGGGTCCTGGGTCGCGACCCCGACCGGGCAGGTGTTGAGGTGGCAGACCCGCATCATGATGCAGCCGGTCGCGATCAACGGCGCGGTCGAGATCCCGATCTCGTCGGCGCCGAGCAGGGCGGCGACGACGACGTCGCGGCCGGTCCGCATCTGCCCGTCGGTCTGGACGACGACGCGGGTCCGCAGGCCGCTCTCGAGCAGCGCCTGCTGGGTCTCGGCGAGGCCGATCTCCCAGGGCACGCCGGCGCCCTGGATCGAGGACAGCGGCGAGGCGCCGGTGCCGCCGTCGTGGCCGGCGATCACGAGGTGGTCGGCGCCGGCCTTGACGCAGCCGACGGCGACGGTGCCGACGCCCGACTCGGCCGCGAGCTTGACCGAGACGCTGGCGGCCGGGTTCGCCGCCCGCAGGTCGTAGATCAGCTGCTTGAGGTCCTCGATCGAGTAGATGTCGTGGTGCGGGGGAGGGGAGATCAGCTCGGTCCCGGGCAGCGCGAAGCGCAGCGAGCCGATGTAGGCGTCGACCTTGTGGCCGGGGAGCTGACCGCCCTCGCCGGGCTTGGCGCCCTGGGCGATCTTGATCTGGATCTGGTCGGCGTGGGCGAGGTAGTCGATGTCGACGCCGAAGCGGCCGGAGGCGATCTGGCGGATCCGCGAGCGCCGGTCGTCGCCGTTGGCGTCGGGGGTGTTGCGGCGGCGGTCCTCGCCGCCCTCGCCGGAGTTCGACATCGCGCCGATCCGGTTCATCGCGATCGCCAGCGTCTCGTGCGCCTCGGGCGAGAGCGCGCCGAGGCTCATCGCGCCGGTCGAGAAGCGCTTGACGATCTCGCTCGCGGGCTCGATCTCGTGCAGCTCGTAGGGGGTGTCGGAATCGCGCAGCCGCAGCAGCCCGCGGAGCAGCGCCGCCGGCGCGTTCTCGTCGTTGACGCGGTGGCGGAACTCGTCGTAGGACTCCTGGCCGTTGCCCTCCGCGGCGCGGGCGGCGTGCTGGAGGCTGGCGATCGTCTCCGGGTCCCACATGTGCTTCTCGCCGTCGCGACGCCAGCGGTAGACGCCGCCTTGGGGCAGCAGCAGCTCGCTGGCGGCGGGCAGGCGCGCCCGCTCGACGTGCTCGGCGAGCGCGAACCCGTGCTCCTCCGGGTAGGCGCGGCTGTGGCGATCGAGCGCCTCGGCGGCGAGCTCGCCGAGGCCGATGCCGCCGAGCCGCGACGGGGTGCCGGTGAAGTGCTCCTCGACCAGATCCTCGTCGAGGCCGATGATCTCGAAGATCTGGGCGCCGCGGTAGGAGCGGACCGTCGAGATCCCCATCTTCGAGAGGACCTTGAGCAGGCCCTTGCTGATCCCGGCGATCGCCCGCTCGCCGGCGTCGAGCAGCGGCCCGTCGAGGCCGACGGTCGGCTCGTCGAGCGTCGTCATCGTCTCCAGCATCAGGTACGGGTTGATCGCGGTCGCGCCGTAGGCGATCAGCGCCGCCAGGTGGTGGACCTCGCGCGGCTCGCCCGACTCGACGACGAGCGCGGCCCGCAGCCGCGTCCCCTCGAGCACGAGCGCGTGGTGGACGGTCGAGCAGGCGAGCAGCGAGGGGATCGGCACCCGGTCGGGGCCGGTGGCGCGGTCGCTGAGCACGAGCAGCGTCGTGTCCTCCTCGAGCGCCTCGACCGCCTGGCGGCGGATCCGCTCGAGCGCGTCGGTGAGTCCGTCCTCGCCCTTGTCGAGCGCGAAGGTGATGTCGATCGTCGTCGGGTGCAGGGCGCCGTAGGGGTTGCGCCGCAGCCGCTCGAGCTCGAAGTCGGTGAGGATCGGCTGCTGCAGCTCGACGTGGTTGACGACCTGCGGCTCGGAGGAGAGCAGGTTGCCCTGCGGGCCGATGTCGGTGCGCAGGCTCATCACGACCTGCTCGCGGACCGAGTCGATCGCCGGGTTGGTGACCTGCGCGAAACGCTGCTTGAAGTAGGAGAACAGCGACGGGCGGTAGTCGGAGAAGACCGCGAGCGAGAGGTCGTTGCCCATCGATCCGGTCGGCTCGCGGCCGTCGCGCAGCAGCGGCGCCAGCACCGTCCGCAGGTCCTCGAGCGTGTAGCCGAACGCGAGCTGGCGCTTGAGCAGCGGCTCGATCGGCTGGATCGTCGCCATCGGGTCGGGCAGGTCGCGGGTGCCGAGCTTGCCCTCCGCGTACCACTCGCCGTAGGGGGCGGCCTCGGAGACGGCCCGCTCGACCTCGCCGTCGGTGCGCACGAGCCCGGTGGCGAGGTCGACGACGAACAGCTGCGCGGGCTCCAGCCGCCCGATCCGCGCGACCTTGTCGGGCTCGACCGTGAAGATCCCCGACTCCGAGCCGAGGCAGACCCAGCCGTCGCGGGTGATCGTCCAGCGACCCGGCCGCAGGCCGTTGCGGTCGAGCATCGCGCCCAGCGTCTTGCCGTCGCAGAAGGCGATCGCGGCGGGCCCGTCCCAGGGCTCGATCAGCCGGCCGTGGTAGCGGTAGAAGCCCTCGAGAGCCGCCGGCAGCTCGTCGCCGACGCCCTCCCAGGCGGCCGGGATCATCATCATCATCGCGTGCGGGATCTCGCGCCCGCCGAGCACGATCAGCTCGAGCGCACGGTCGAATCCGGCCGAGTCGGAGCAGGACTCGTCGATCAGCGGCAGGCAGTCGGCGAGATCGTCGCCGAGCTCGGCCGACGACAGCACCGCCTCGCGGGCCCGCATCCAGTTGAAGTTGCCGCGGGCGGTGTTGATCTCGCCGTTGTGGGCGATCATCCGCAACGGCTGGGCGAGCTCCCAGCTCGGTGCCGTGTTGGTCGAGAACCGCGAGTGGACGATCGCGAAGCGGCTGGTCAGCGACATGTCGCGCAGGTCGGGGTAGAACTGCGGCAGCTGCGGTGCGGTCAGCATCCCCTTGTAGACGATCGTCCGGCAGGAGAAGCTCGGGAACGAGACCTTCGGCGCGAGCTCGCGCTCGGCCCGGCGCCGGATCACGAACAGGCTGCGCTCGAACTCGTCGGCGTCGTCGAACCGCTCGCCGGCGGCGATGAAGAGCTGGCGGACCTGCGGGGCGCAGGCGCGGGCGAGCTCGCCGCAGGCGGTCTCGTCGACGGGCACGTCGCGCCAGCCGATCGGCGTGTGGCCGGCGTCGGCGACGAGCTCGGCGATCCGCGTCTGGGCGAGCTCGGTGCCGCCGCCCGGGTCGCGGCCGAGGAAGCACATCGCGACGCCGAGCCGCCCCGGCGGCGGCAGCTCCGCCGGGCGGGCGTCGATCTCGGTCGCCCGCATCTGCAGGAACTCGTGCGGGAGGTCGATCATGATCCCGGCGCCGTCGCCGGTCGAGGAGTCGGCGCCGGTGGCGCCGCGGTGCTCGAGCCGGTCGAGCGCGACCAGCGCCCGGTCGACGGTCTCGTGGATCGCCCTGCCGTCGAGCCGGCCGACGAAGGCGACGCCGCAGCCGTCGTGGAAGGACAACGGATCGTGGACGCCGACGAAGTCGTCGGCGGTCGCGGGGCTGTGCTCTGATCTGGCCATGGTCTAGGGGTCGGCGAGGGGGCGCTTCCCCTCCCGCGCTCGACGCCGTCGCTGGGGTCCGCTGCCGGCATCCGGCCCCGACGGTTGGCCGAAAATGGTACGGCACCGGCAGCGCCCGCGTCGAGGAATGGCGGTCGCGGTTCGGGGCGCGTCCGGCGCCGGCCGCGACCGGCATCGGGGATCGCTCTCGTCGCGCGAGAGCGATCCCGCGGGTCGCAGGCCGCCGTCGCACGGGGCATCGCGGAGGCGGCTCGCGCGGCCCGTGCCTTCTCTTGGCACCGGCCGCCCGGTCCTCGGCCTCGGCCCCGGCCCCGGCCTGCGGCTGGAATCGCTCTCGCTGGGCGAGCGCGATTCCGGACGTGGAACGCGCGCCGCGCCGCCGCGCGTCGGCGCCAGAGCGCGTCGCGACGGAGCGAGCCGCGGCCGTCCGGCCCTCCGGCCTCGGCCCCGGACCCGGCCTGCGGCTGGAATCGCTCTCGCTGGGCGAGCGCGATTCCGGACGTGGAACGCGCGCCGCGCCCACGCGCGCCGCGCCGCCGCGCCGCCGCCGCGCCGCCGCCGCGCCGCGAAACTCAGACCCGCCGCGCCTCCAGCAGCCGGCGCAGGAACCTCTGCGTCTGCTCCTCGCGGGGCTCCTCGAGCACCTGTGCGGGCGGGCCGACCTCGAGCAGGCGGCCCTCGTGCAGGAAGCCGACGCGGTCGGCGACGTCGCGGGCGAAGCCCATCTCGTGGGTGGCGATCAGCATCGTCACCCCCGCCTCCTTGAGGTCGCGGACCGCGGCGAGGACCTCGCCGACGAGCTCGGGGTCGAGCGCGCTGGTGACCTCGTCGAGCAGCATCGCCCGCGGCCGGGTCGCGAACGCGCGGGCGATCGCGACCCGCTGCTGCTGGCCGCCGGAGAGGTTCGAGGGCGGCTCGTCCTCGCGGCCACCGAGCCCGAAGCGGGCGAGGATCGACCGTGCCTGCTCGGCCGCCTCGCCGCGGGAGACGCCGTGGGCGCGGGTGATCCCGAGCGTGACGTTGTCGATCACCTTCAGGTGCGGGAACAGGTTGTAGGACTGGAAGACGAAGCCGAGCCGGCGGCGGACGGCGACCGGGTCGACGGCGGGATCGGTGATCACCTCGCCGTCGAGGAAGATGTCGCCGTCGTCGATCTCGGTCAGCAGGTCGATGCAGCGCAGCAGCGTCGACTTCCCCGATCCCGAGGCGCCGATCAGCGCCACCGCCTCGTGCTCGGCGATCGCCAGGTCGATCCCCTTCAGCACCTCGCGCTCGCCGAACGCCTTCGTCGCGCCGCGCACCTCGATCACCGGCGCGCTCACTCGGTGCGCCTCCGCTCCCACCAGTCGAGCACGAGGACGAGCGGGATCGTGACCAGCAGGTAGAGCATCGCGGCGCCGAGCAGCGGCGTGTAGTTGAAGCTGTCGAGCGAGGCGATCTGCGCCTGCCGGAACGCCTCCCCGGTGACGCCGATGATCGCGATCAGCGCGACGTCCTTCTGCAGCGCGATGAAGTCGTTGAGCAGCGGCGGCCCGACCGAGCGCACCGCCTGCGGCAGGATCACGTGGCGCATCGCCTGCCGCTCGGTCAGCCCGGCGGCGAGCGCCGCCTCGCGCTGGCCGACGTGGACCGAGTTGAGCCCGGCCCGGTAGACCTCGGCGACGTAGGCGCCGTAGGAGATCGCGAGCGCGATGCCGCCGAGGACGACGGGCTCGGTCGGCAGCCCGTTCAGCTGCAGGCCGGGGATCCCGAAGCCGACCAGGTAGACGAGCAGGATCGTCGGGATGCCGCGGAAGATCGTCGTGTAGACGAAGGCGAACATCCGCAGCGGGAACAGCGCCGGGCTGGTCGTGACCCGGACCAGGGCGACGATCAGGCCGACCAGCAGAACCGCCACCTCGACGATCAGAAAGACGCGGACGTCGAGCCAGAAGGCGCTGAAGATGTCGGGGAACGAGTCGCTGAACGCCTCCCAGGAGAAGAACTTCTCGCGCACCGCCGGCCAGCCCTCGCTGGTCAGGATCAGCGCCGCCAGCGCGCCGAGCACGACGATCGTCGAGGCGGTCGCGACGAGGGCGCCGCGACGGTCGCGGGCGCGCCGCGCCGCCGCCCGCTCGGCGCGACGGTCGCGGCCGCCGCTCAGGTTCGATCCGGCGCCGCCCGGCGCCGGATCTGGTTCATCCTCTTCCACGGCCTCGGCCGCAGCAGCGCGCTCCCGCGGCCTAATCCAGGGTCGGGACGCCGCCCGCGGCGTTGATCCAGCGCTGCTGGATCGTCTCCAGCTCGCCCGAGCTCTTGAGCTCGTCGATCGCGGCGGAGACGCAGCCGGTCAGCGGCGAGCCCTTCGCCAGCAGCGCCCCCCACTGGTCGGTGTTCTGGCCGTCCTCCTCGGGGGCCGAGAACTCGCCGACGATCTTCGCCTTCGGGATCTGCGCCGCGGTCAGGTACAGGGCCGTCGGCGTGTCGACGACGATCGCGTCGACCTGGCCCTGCTCGAGCGCGGTGACGACGTCGTTGGAGGTGTCGAACGTCGCCGGCTCCTCGCTCGGCTCGATCACCTCGTTGACCGCGTCGAGGCTGGTCGTGCCGATCTGGACGCCGATCTTGGCGTCGGCGAGGTCGCCGGTCGTGGTCAGGTCGTCGGGCAGCGTCCCCGGCATCGCGACGACGGCCTGGTCGGCGGTGTAGTAGGGCGAGGAGAAGTCGACCGCCTTGGCCCGCTTCGGCGTGATCGAGATCTGGTTGACGTCGAAGTCGAACTTCTTCGGGCCCGGCGCGTAGGAGGAGTTGAACGGCACCACCGTCCACTCGACCTGGTCCTTGCTGAAGCCGAGCTGGTCGGCGATCGCGTAGGCGACGGCGCTCTCGAAGCCCTTGCCGTTCGATGGGTCGTTGTCCTCGAAGTAGGGCGGGTAGGCGGGGTCGTCGGTGGCGACCGTCAGCTTGCCGTCGGCGAAGGTCTGCAGCTGGTCGGGCGTGCACTGGTCGAGCGCGACGGTGGTGGCCGCGGTGTCGTCCTCGTCGGACTTCTCGCTGCAGGCGGCGACGAACAGCACGGCGGCGAGCAGGGCGAGCGGAAGCAGGAGCTTGGGGATGCGGGAAAGCGACACGACTACCTTCGGATCGGGGGCGGCGACCGCGAAATCCTAGTCAGCGTGCGGGCGCTGTGTCGATCGCACGGCGCCGCGCCCGTCGTCTTTGCGAGGGTGGGCCCGGTGAGCGACCCGGCGCAACCGGCGGCTACCGCGTTCGAGCGGGCGACGCGAGCCGTGCCGCTCGGCGCGGGCCGCTACCGGGGCCCGATCGACCGCGGCTGGTTCGCGCCGCCGGGGCCGAACGGCGGCGTGATCGCGGCGCTGATCCTGCGCGCGATCCGGGCCGAGGCCGGCGACGGCGAGCGCCGGCCGCGATCGCTGACCGTCCACTACCTGCGCCCGCCGGCGGCGGGCGAGGTCGAGATCGAGGTCGCGGTCGAGCGCCGCGGCCGCTCGGCGACGAGTTGCTCGGCGCGGATGAGCGCCGACGGCGAGCTGATGGCCGCGGCGCTGTGCGTGCTCAGCCGCGACTACGAGGGCGCCGCCGCCTGGGCGCCGCGAGCGCCCGCGGCCGATCCGCCCGAGCGGGTCGCGCCGCTGCGGGTCCCGGGCGCGCCGCCGCCGATCTTCGAGCGGCTCGACACCCGTGGCGTCTTCGGGCCAGCGCCGTTCAGCGGCGGCGCCGAGGCCGTCACCGGCGGCTGGCTGCGAACCCGCGAGCGCGACCCGCTCGGCCCCGAGCTGCTGGCGCTGTACGCCGACGCCTGGTGGCCGGCGCCGTTCAGCCGGCTCGAACGGCCGGCGATCGCGCCGACGCTCGAGCTGACGATCCACTTTCGCGCCCGGCCCGATCCCGGCGAGAGCTGGGCGCTGGTCCGGGTCGGCGCCGACGCCGTGATCGACGGCATCTTCGACGAGAGCTGCGACGTCTGGAGCCGCGACGGCAGGCTGCTGGCGCAGGCGCGGCAGCTCGCCCTGCTGCGTCCCTGGGGTCCCTGAACGCGCCGGCGGCGCCGGATCCCGAGGAGGTTGGGATCCGGCGCCGCGCGGCCGGCGAGGGCGGGGCAGCCCGCCCCGTCGGCGGCTACTTGACGGTGATCGTCGAGATCCCGACGACGAGGCCGCCCTTGAGGTCGTCGATGCCGAACGTGTCGTTCAGCAGCGCCGCGGCGTCGTCGCTGAGCTCGACCGTCGTCCCGGTCAGGGTCGCCGAGCCGTCGGCGTTCGTCTTCAGCGGCTTCAGCGTCGAGCCGTCGAGGTCGAACAGCAGCGCGTCGGTTGCCGCCTGCTTGCCGTCGACGCTGACCGTGCCGGTCAGGGTCGACTTGCCGGGGTCGATCACGAAGTCGGTGAGATCGACCTCGGGCCCGCCCTTCGCGGTCAGGCTGAGCCCGCTGCCCTCGTGGTTGATGACGCCCTGCACGAACGGGCGGACCGGGCTCGCGGGGTCGTAGTAGGTGACGTTGCCGCCGGTGATCGGGAACGAGATGTCGGTCCCGTTCAGCTTGGCGTCGCCGACCGGCGCCGGAGCCACGTTGAGCGCGGTGAGCGCGTCGAGGAAGCCGTTGTCGAGGGCGACCGAGGTGTCGACGCCCTTGAGGTCGGGGATCTCGGCGACGGGCTCGCTGTCGGCCGCCGAGGTCGAATCGCCGTTCGAGTCGTCGCCGCAGGCGGCGACGCCGATCGCGAGCGCGGCGAGCATCAACAGCAGCGCGCCGAGGCGGGTCAGGTTCGTGGTGCGGGGCACTTTGGTCTCCTTGGTTGGGTTGCCTTGGTTCACCAGCGACTGCGGGACCGCGCGGCGATCGGATCAGCGCCCGCGGCTTCATCAGATGATGTGTCACCGTTCTGTGCTACGTTCAAGGCCCCGAACCGCTGCGGCCGCCGCTCCCCGCGGCCCGGCGCCGACCCCCCGATGACGCTCGCTCAGCAAGGAACCCAGGCAGCGCTCCGCGGCCTCAACCGGCTCGCGCAGCTCGATCTGATCGATCGCGCCGGGTTGCGTGGCCTGACCGAGCGGCTCGTCTACCGCGGCACCCGCGGCGGCTTCCGCGCCGCCAACGCCGCCGGCCGCAGCTTCGCCGCCGTCCAGCGGCTCGCCAAGCCCGCCCGCCAGCCGCGCTCGAAGCGCAGCGGCGGCTTCGACGTCACCCCCGACGAGGAGCAGCTGATGATGCAGGAGGCGGTCGGCGACTTCGCCCGCCAGAAGCTGCGCCCGGCGGCCGCCGAGGCGGACGCCGCCTGCGCGGCGCCGCCCGAGCTGCTCGCCCAGGGGGCCGAGCTCGGGATCGCCGCGCTCGGCGTCCCCGAAGAGCTCGGCGGCGCCTTCGCCGAGCGCTCGGCGGTGACCTCGGCGCTGATCACCGAGGCGCTCGCCGGCGGCGACATGGGCCTCGCCTACGCGGCGCTGGCGCCGGCCGCGGTCAGCACCGCGATCGGCCTCTGGGGCGACGCCGACCAGCAGTCGGCCTACCTGCCCGAGTTCACCGGCGAGGACGTGCCCGCCGCGGCGCTGGCCGTGCACGAGGCCGGCGCCCTCTTCGACCCGTTCGAGCTGGCGACGAAGGCCCGCCGCGACGGCGACGACATCGTCATCGACGGCGCCAAGGCGCTGGTCCCGCGCGCCGCCGACGCCGAGCTGTTCGTGATCGCGGCCGAGCTCGAGGGCAGCGGGCCGGCGCTGCTGGTCGTCGAGTCGACGACCGACGGCCTGCTGACCAAGCCCGAGCCCGCGATCGGCGTCCGCGCCGCCGCCACCGGCGAGCTCAGGCTCGAGCGCGTCCGCGTGCCCGGCTCAGCGCTGCTCGGCGCTGGCGACCCCGAGGTCTACGCCGACTGCATCCGCCTCGCCCGGGTCGCCTGGTGCGCGATGACGGTCGGCGCCGCCCAGGCCGCGCTCGACTTCCTGATCCCCTACGTCAACGAGCGCGAGGCGTTCGGCGAGCCGATCTCCCATCGCCAGGCGGTCGCCTTCAACATGTCGAACATCGCGATCGAGGTCGAGGGGATGCGGCTGGTCACCTACCGCGCCGCCAGCCTCGCCGACCGCGGCCGCGGCTTCGCCCGCGAGGCGGCGATCGCGCGCCGGCTCTGCGCTGAGCAGGGGACCCGGATCGGCTCCGACGCCGTGCAGCTGCTCGGCGGCCACGGCTACGTCAAGGAGTACCCGGTCGAGCGCTGGTACCGCGACCTGCGAACCGCCGGCGTGATCGAGGGAGGCCTGCTGATCTGATGGCGATCGACCTCGAGATCCCGAAGAAGTTCGAGCCGCTGGTCGAGCAGGCGCACAACGTCGCGGTCGAGATCCTGCGGCCGATCTCGCGCAAGTACGACCTCGCCGAGCACGAGTACCCGAAGGAGCTCGACATGCTCGCGGCCCTGATCGACGGCATGGACGAGGGCGGCGGGTCGAGCGGCGCCGGCGCCTCCGGGGCGAGCCGCGCGGCCGGCGACGAGAACGGCGACGGCGGCAACCGCAACGGCTCGAACATGGCGTCGGTCCTGTCGATCATCGAGATGTGCTGGGGCGACGTCGGGCTGCTTCTGACGCTGCCCCGGCAGGGGCTCGGCAACTCGGCGATCGCCGCCGTCGCCGACGACGAGCAGAAGCGCCGCTTCGCCGGCAAGTGGGCGGCGATGGCGATCACCGAGCCCGAGGCCGGCTCCGACTCGGCCGCGATCCGCACCACCGCCGTGCTCGACGGGGACGAGTACGTGCTCAACGGCGAGAAGATCTACGTGACCTCGGGCGAGCGCGCCGACCTCGTCGTCGTCTGGGCGACGCTCGACCCCGACGCGGGCCGCGCCGCGATCAAGTCGTTCGTGGTCGAGCGCTCGAACCCGGGGCTGAAGCTCGACCGGCTCGAGCACAAGCTCGGCATCCGCGCCTCCGACACCGCCGCCTTCACCCTCGAGGACTGCCGGGTGCCGAAGCGGGACCTGCTCGGCGATCCCGAGATCGACACCGAGAAGGGCTTCGGCGGGGTGATGCGGACCTTCGACAACACCCGGCCGCTGGTTGCCGCGATGGCGCTCGGCGTCGCCCGCGCCTGCCTCGAGCACAGCCGCGAGGCGCTGGCCGCGGCCGCGGTCGAGGTCGACTACGACCGCCCCGCCAACGCGCAGCACGCCGGCGCCGCCGAGCTGCTCGCGCTCGAGGCCGACTTCGAGGCGGCGCGGCTGTTGACGATGGAGGCCGCCTGGATGGCCGACAACGGCAAGCCGAACTCGCTCCACGCCTCCTATGCGAAGGCGAAGGCGGGCCGGACCGCGGTCGACATCGCGCTGCGCTGCATCGCGCTCTGCGGCGCCGCCGGCCTCGGCGAGCAGGAGCTGCTCGAGAAGTGGGCCCGGGACGCGAAGATCCTCGACATCTTCGAGGGCACCCAGCAGATCCAGCTCCTGGTGATCGCCCGCCAGCTGCTCGGCCTGAGCTCGGCTGAGTTGAAGTAGCCCGAGATGGGCAGCAGGTAAGAGCGTGGCCAATCACTTCGCCACGATCCCGAGATGAGCACCGAAACCCGCAACGCCGTCATCCTCGCCTCGAACCGGATCCCGTTCGCGCGCTCGAACGGCGCCTACGCGAAGGCCTCCAACCAGGACATGCTGACCGCCGCGCTCGACGGCCTGATCGACCGCGCCGGGATCGCCGGCGAGCGGCTCGGCGAGGTCGCCGGCGGCGCCGTGCTCAAGCACAGCCGTGACTTCAACCTGACCCGCGAGTCTTTGCTCGGCACGCGGCTGGCGCCACAGACGCCCGCCTACGACGTCGGCCAGGCCTGCGGAACCGGCCTCGAGGCGTTGATCCTGACCGCGAACAAGATCGTGCTCGGGCAGGCGGACTCGGCGATCGCCTGCGGCGTCGACACCACCTCCGACGCTCCGGTCGCGCTGAACGAGGACCTGCGCAGGATCCTGATCGAGGCGAACGCCACGAAGTCGACCGTTGCCCGGGCGAAGCTGCTCGCGAAGCTGCGCCCGGGCCAGATCGTGCCCGAGATCCCGCGCAACGCCGAGCCGCGCACGGGCCTGTCGATGGGCGAGCACACGGCGATCATGGCCCGCGACTGGGGGATCACGCGCGAGGCGCAGGACGAGCTCGCGGCGAGAAGCCACCAACGTCTCGCCGCCGCCTACGAGGAGGGCTTCGAGGCCGACCTCGTCAGCCCCTACCTCGGCCTCGAGCGCGACGGCAACCTGCGCCCGGACTCGACCGCGGAGAAGCTCGCGCGCCTGAAGCCGGTCTTCGGCGGCCCCGACGGGACGATGACCGCCGCCAACTCGACGCCGCTCAGCGATGGCGCCTCGGCGGTGCTGCTCGGCAGCGAGGACTGGGCCGCCGAACGCGGCCTCACCGCGCTCGCCCGCTTCGTCGACGCCGAGACCGCGGCCGTCGACCACGTCGGCGGCGACGGCCTGTTGATGGCACCCGCCTACGCGGTGCCGCGGCTGCTCGCCCGCAACGGGCTGACGCTTCAGGACTTCGACCTCTACGAGATCCACGAGGCGTTCGCGGCCCAGGTGCTGAGCACGCTCGCCGCCTGGGAGGACCCGGTGTTCTGCCGCGAGCGGCTCGGGCTCGAGGCGCCGCTCGGCGCGATCGACCGCGAGAAGCTCAACGTCAAGGGCGGTTCGCTCGCCGCCGGCCACCCGTTCGCCGCGACCGGCGGCCGCATCGCCGGCAACCTCGCCAAGCTGCTGGCCGAGCGCGGCGGCGGCCGCGGGCTGATCTCGATCTGCGCGGCCGGCGGCCAGGGCGTGGTCGCGATCCTCGAGGCCTAGTCACGACCTGCCAGGAGGGATGCGATGTCCGACACCTACACGGCGCTCGTCAACAACCCGCTCGGCGGCTTCGTCGCCAAGAACCTCGGCCTGCCGAGGCCGGCCCCCCTCGACCGCTGGGTCGCGGGGGCGCCCGTCATCGATGGGAGGGTGCTGGCCGGCTCGGCGCCGGGCGGCCGGCTCGGCGCGGCGATCGCGGCGGTGCTCGCCGCGGCCGAGCTGACGGTCGACTCGCGGCTCGACGACGGGGTTCGCGCCGCGCTGGCCGAGACCGGGGTCGACGCCGGCGTCTGGAACCCGGATGCGGCGGCCGACCAGCGCTGGAAGGGGCTCGTCTTCGACGCCTCGGGGATCACGACCAGCGCCGAGCTGCGCGAGCTCTGGGCGTTCTTCCATCCGACGATCCGGCGGCTTACGCCGTCGGGTCGCCTGATCGTGCTCGGCACGGCGCCCGAGGACTGCGCCGCGCCGCGCGCCGCGACCGCGCAGCGGGCGCTCGAGGGCTTCGTCCGGGCGGCCGGCAAGGAGCTCCGCGCCGGCGCCACCTCCCAGCTCCTCTACGTCGCCCCCGGCGCCGAGGGCCTGATCGCCTCGAGCCTGCGGTTCTTCCTCTCGCCGCGCTCGGCCTACGTCAGCGGCCAGCTCGCCCGGATCGGCCCCGGCGCCGAGCTCCCGGCGATCGACTGGGAGCGGCCGCTGCACGGCAAGGTCGCGCTCGTGACCGGCGCCGCCCGCGGGATCGGCGAGTCGATCGCGCGCACGCTCGAGCGCGACGGCGCCCACGTCGTCGGCCTCGACGTGCCGGCGCTCGCCGGCGAGCTCGAGGCCGTCGTCGCGACGATCGGCGGCTCGGCGATCGCCGCCGACATCACCGATCCCGGGGCGCCGGCGCTGATCTGCGACGAGCTGCGCGAGCGCCGCGGCGGCGTCGACGTCGTCGTCCACAACGCCGGGATCACCCGCGACAAGACGCTCGGCCGCATGGACGAGGAGCGCTGGACGGCGCTGATCGACGTCAACCTGAGCGCCGCCGAGCGGATCGACGACGCGCTGCTCGAGCGCGGGCTCCTCAACGAGGGCGGCCGGATCGTCTGCGTCTCGTCGATGAGCGGGATCGCCGGCGCCGCCGGCCAGACCAACTACTCGACCTCGAAGGCGGGCGTGATCGGGATGGTCCGGTCGATGGCGCCGCTGCTGGCTGAGCGCGGCGCGACGATCAACGCCGTCGCCCCGGGCTTCATCGAGACGCGGATGACCGCGGCGATGCCGCTGGCGCCGCGCGAGGCGGGCCGGCGGATGAACTCGCTCGCCCAGGGCGGGCTGCCGATCGACGTCGCCGAGACGATCGCCTGGTTCGCGAGCCCGGCCTCGACCGGGCTCAACGGCAACGTCGTCCGCGTCTGCGGTCAGAGCCTAATCGGTGCCTGAGCCGGGCCGGATCGCCCCCGCTCGCAGCGAGCGGCTCGACGGCCCGCCCGGCACCCTGTCGCTGTACGCGCGGGCGGCGCTGGGCGCGGTCCCCGGCGCCGGCCTGCTGCCGTTCGTCGGCGGCAGCGGCGAGCGGCTGCCCGGCGTCGAGCTGCGGCTCGACGGGGTCACGATCGACCGCGACCGCCTCGCCACCTACTGCCGCGTCTGCGGCTTCGCGCTGCGTGAGACGCTGCCGGCGACCTATCCGCACGTGCTCGGCTTCCCGCTGCAGCTGAAGCTGATGACCGGCGGCGGGTTTCCGTTCCCGCTGCTCGGGCTCGTCCACCTCGACAACGCGATCAGCCAGCGGCGGCCGATCGGCGCCGCCGAGAGCGTCGACCTCGCGGTCCGGGCCGAGGACCTGCGACCGCACCGCAAGGGCCGCGCGTTCACGCTGATCACCGAGGCGCGGGTCGACGGCGAGCTCGTCTGGAGCGAGCGCGGGACGCTGTTGCGTCGCGGCGGCTCCGACCCGGGGGCGGCGCGCGAGCCGCGACCGGCGCCGGTCGCCGCCGAGGCGCCGCTGACCACCGAGTGGCGGCTTGGCGACGACCTCGGCCGCCGCTACGCGGGCGTCTCCGGCGATCGCAACCCGATCCACATGCACGCGCTCAGCGCCAGGGCGTTCGGTTTCCCGCGCGCGATCGCGCACGGGATGTGGAGCCAGGCCCGCTGCCTCGCCCAGCTCGAGCCCCGCAGCGCCGCCGCCTTCGCCACCGAGGCCGCCTTCGGCAAGCCGCTGGCCCTGCCGGCGAAGGTCGGGCTCGCGCTCGAGCGGCGCGACGGCGGCGAGATCGGCTTCGCCCTGCGCGATGCCGGTGCCGGCAGCGAGCACCTGCTCGGCGCGATCCGCCCGCTCTGAGCGCTGAGCCCGCTCCGCCGCCGCTGAGCTCGCCGCTGTGACTGGAATCGGTGGTCGCGGGGACCAGCGATCCCAGTCAGAGGCTCCGAACGAGCGCCGCGTCGCCCCGGAGAACCGCTAACGCCGATCACACGAAGCTCATCGCGACCGCCGGCGCTGCAACGTCGCGGCCGCGATGGCAGAAGCCCTGCAGATCGAGCGGTTCTTACCGCGTGCCGCGGGGCCTCGCGTGAGCGCAAGATCCGTTGCAGGAATGTGAGCGTTTGTTCGCAAACAGGTAACCCGCGCTAGCCTGCCGCCACTCCGTGCGGGGTTTCCCGCCCGCCCGGACGCCTATGCAACCCGATCCCTTCGACACGCGGACGCGGTCTCCTCTCGCCCGCATCGCCGCCCTCGCGGCGGCGCTGGCGGCGGTCTGCGCGCTCGTCGTCCTGATCGACGGCCCGAGCGCCGACGCCTCGGTCGCCGACAAGCAGCGCGACCTCGCCGACGTCCGCAGCCAGCAGGACGACCTCGCCGCCAAGATCGACGCCGCCAACCGCCAGATCAACTCGCTGATCGGCCAGGTCTCCGAGGCGCGCCAGCAGGAGCAGGCCGCCGCCAACCAGCTCGCCCAGGCCCAGGACCGGCTCGCCGAGGCCAGGGCCGAGCTCGACGCCGGCCGCGAGCACCTGAAGCGGGTCCGCGACCAGCTCCACCGGGCCGTCGACCAGCTCAAGCGGATCCTGGTCGGCGTCTACAAGTCGGGCGATCCCGACGCCTTCGGGCTGCTGCTCGAGTCCGCCCACTGGGAGGACGACGAGGTCGACGCCGCCTACCTCGACCGCCTCCAGCAGTACCAGTCCGACACCGTGCAGAAGGTCGAGGACCTGCGCACCGAGGTCGCCGACACGGTCGCACGCCTCGCCGACAGCGAGAGCAGGATCGAGGCGCAGCGCGATCAGATCGCCCAGCGCCATCAGCAGCTCGCCGACGTCCGCGCCGGGCTCGAGGACCAGGAGGCGCAGCTCGCCGCCGCCCGCGCCGACCGCCGGCAGACGCTCGCCGCGCTCGGCGGCCGCGAGGACCAACTCGAGCGGGGGATCGCCCGCGCCCAGCGCCGCCAGGCGACGGCGCCGCCGTCGATCGACGACGGCGGCGACCCCGCGGTCGCGTCGCCGTCGCCCTCGGCGGCGCCGCCTCCGAACGGCAGCACGGCGACGCTGAACGCCGACGGCACCGCGACGCCGCCCGCCGGCGCGCCGCCGCAGGTCGTCGCGGTGATCGCCGCGGCGAACGAGATCAAGGACGCTCCCTACGCCTGGGGCGGCGGCCACGGCTCGTTCGAGTCCTCCGGCTACGACTGCTCCGGCGCCGTCTCCTACGCGCTGCACGGCGGCGGCCTGCTGTCCTCGCCGCTCGACTCGACCGGCCTCGGCTTCTGGGGCGAGTCCGGTGCCGGCAACTGGATCACGGTCTACGCCAACTCCGGCCACGCCTTCATGTGGGTCGCCGGGCTGCGCTGGGACACCTCCGACACCGGCGGCTCCGGCCCGAGCTGGAGCACCAGCGCCTCGAGCTGGGAGCAGGGCCAGTCGTGGGCGGTGCGCCACCCGGCCGGGCTCTGACCGCGCCGCCTGTTAGGGTTCGCTCACACAACGTCGTAAACCGCCGAGTGCGACGCCCCCCGGGCGCCGCAGCGGGGGACCCGCCGGGAGCCGCTCTGCGCGGCGCCCACGGGGCGAATCGGGCCAGCAGGTCCGTAGCGCAGCTCTTTCAGCGCGAGCCCGCCAGCTAACCCCGTAGGCCTTCCGAAAGAGGTCCAGCCAACGATGCCCAGCTCCTGGCGAATCCCGAAACTGCTTCTGGCGGCGCTGCTCGCGGGCGCGATCATCCCCGCGGTCGCCGTCGCCGGCGCCCGCGGCGGCACCGGCGGCACGCCGGTCGAGCCCGGCGGGGGCGGTGGCCACGGTGGCGGCGGTGGCCACGGCGGCGGTGGTGGCGACGCCGTCTTCCCGGTCCGCGCCAAGCACCGCTACGGCGACAGCATCGGCGCCGGCCGCGGCCATCAGGGACAGGATCTGCTCGCCAAGTGCGGCAAGCGCGTCGTCGCCGCCGAGCGCGGCCGGGTCCGTTTCGTCAAGTACCAGTCGGCGGCCGGCAACTACGTCGTGATCAAGGCGCGTGGTCGCGACGAGGTCTACATGCACCTCGCCAGGCGCTCGAAGCTCTCGCGCGGCGACCGGGTCGCGGCCGGGGACAAGATCGGACGGGTCGGCCGGACCGGGCGCGCCACGGCCTGCCACCTGCACTTCGAGATGTGGTCGAAGCCGGGTTGGTACCGCGGTGGCTCGGTGCTCAACCCGACCCCCTACCTGAGGCGCTGGGACAGGACCAGCTGAGCCTGCTGCAGTAGCCTGACGCGACGGTGGCCGAGCTGATCCACACCTGCTATCGCGTCCTCGATCCCGAGGCCTCGGTCGCCTTCTACGAGAAGCTCGGCTTCGAGGTGATGCGGCGAATGCCGATCGGCGACGAGGCGACCAACATCTTCATGGGCCTCCCCGGCGACGGCGCCCGACTCGAGCTGACCCACAACCACGACGTCGACCAGGCCTACGACCAGGGGACTGGCTACGGCCACATCGCGATCACCGCCGACGACCTCGACGCCACCCTCGCCCGCCTCGCCGCCGACGGGATCGAGCCCGAGCGGCCCCCCTACACCGTCCGCGAGGGCGGCTCCCGCCTCTGCTTCGTCCGCGACCCGGATGGCTACCGGATCGAGTTGATCGAGGCCGATCCCTCCGGCGATCGCTGAGGCGCTCGGGCGATCGCTGGGCCGCTCCCGGCGTTCGCTGAGGGGCGCTGGCGATCGCTGGGCCGCTGGGCGGCGTTCGCTGAGGGGCGCTGGCGATCGGCTGGGCCGCTGGGCGATCGCTGGGCCGCTCCGTCCGATCGCTGGGCCGCTCCGTCCGATCGCTGCGGGGCTGGGCGATCGCTGCCCCATCCGGCGCTCGTTGAGCGCAACCGCCACCGCGTCGCCGGCCGCGCGATGCCGCCCGCAGGGAGACGACCACACCCGCATCTCGCGCCGCGGTTTCACCGCCGGCGCTGGGCGATTTTTCCACCCCGGCGGTGGTCAACCCGCCCCGCGCCGCGTGCGCGCGTGCTCGAGCGCCGGTTCACCGCCGGCGCTGGGCGTTTTTTCCACCCCGGCGGTGGTCAACTCGCCCCGCGCCGCGTGCACTCAGGCGACGCCGTGCTCAGCGTGACTAGCACGCCGCGGGCGCGCCGCCCACGGCGCCGAGCCGGGCACCGCGCAGCGCGCCCACTCCGGCGATCAGCCGTGCGGGCGCTCGGCGAGGGCGCCCACTCCGGCGATCAGCCGTGCAGGCGCTCGGCGAGGGCGCCCATCGCGGCGATCAGCTTCAGCCGCTCGACGGTGCCGATCTCGCTGCCGCCGCCGGTGCTCGTCGCCCTGATCCGGGCGACGTTGACGCAGGTCCGCTCCGGGTACGTCCATTCGGCCCAGGCGGAGCCGCGCCAGCCATCGGAGCGGATCAGCCGCTCGGCGAGGCGGCCGGGATCGGCGTCGCCGGCCGCGGCGACCTCGGCCGCGAGCCACCGCCAGTGCTCGCGCAGGGTGGCGAGCTCGGCGCCGGCGCCGGGCGGGCCGTGGCCGCCGATCACGATCTCCGGATCGAGCGCCTCGATCCGCTCCAGCGCCGCGATCCAGTTCTCGACCGGTCCCGCCCACATGATCGGCGTCACCCCGTTGAAGAGGATGTCGCCGGCGAAGACGATGCGGGCATCGGCGAGCCAGGCGATCGCGTCGCCGCTGGAGTGCGCCGGGCCGACCTCGATCAGCTCGACCGCGCGACCGCCGACGTCGAGGGTCTCGGTGCCGGTGAAGGTGCGGTCGGCCCGGCGCGGGTCGATGCCGCTGAAGCGGTAGCTGCCGAGCATCGCGGCGAAGTCGCCGAGCCCGCGGAGCGAGTCGCCGCCGGGCAACCGCGGCACCCGCCCGGCCAGCCCGGCGAGCGAGCCGACCGGCCGCAGCCGGGTCAGCATCGACGGCGGCTCGGCCTCCATCTGCTGGGCCGCGGCGACCGTCGCGATGATCTCGACGGCGGCGTCGAGGAGGCCGTTTCCGTACCAGTGGTCGCCGTCGCCGTGGCTGTTGAACAGCCGCCGGATCGGCGCCTCGCGGGCGGCGAGGACGGGCTCGATCGCCGCCAGCATCCGTCGCGTCAGGCGCTCGTCCCAGAGCGTGTCGATCAGCAGGCTCTCGCCGTCGCCGGCGATCAGGCCGGCGTTCGACTCGCCGAGGCCGCCGTTCGGCTGCAGCCAGGTCCAAGCGCCCGCGCCGAGGTCGGTCAGGCCGCCGGCGAAGCGGGCCGCCTCGCCGAGCGGCGTGGTCTCGCTCGCGGCTGCCACCGCGGTCAAGCTAGCAGCGATCGGTAGCTTGGCCGGACCCGATGGACCGCTCCGCGAGCGCACGCGACCAGCGCCGCCGGCTCGCTGCCGCGATCGCCGAGCGGGCCCTGCGCGAGATCCACGAGCTGGTCGCGATCTCCTCGCCGTCGGGCGATGCCCGGGCCGCCGAGCGCGCGGTCGCGGCGACGCTGCCGATGCTGCCGGCCGCGGCCGCGGCCGAGCGGATCCCCTGCTCCTCTCCCGATCACGCGCCCGACCTGCTCGCCCGCCTGCAAGGGACCGGCTCAGCGCGGATCGTCCTCGTCGGCCACCTCGACACGGTCGTCGCCCACGATCGCCACCGCCCCGCCGTCGCCGACGGCAACCGGCTCTACGGCTCGGGGACGATCGACATGAAGGGCGGCGACGCGCTCGCGCTCGGCCTCTTCCGGGCGCTCGCCGACCGTCCCGGCTCGTTCGCCGAGGCCGCGTTGCTGCTGGTCAACGACGAGGAGTTCCGGGCGGCGCCGTTCGCGCACGGGAAGCGCTTTGCGGGCTTCGACGCCTGCCTCTGCTTCGAGGGCGGCGAGCGGCTCGCCGACGGCAGCGAGGCGCTCGTCGTCAAGCGCAAGGCGGCGGCCGCGATCCGCGTCGATGCCGAGGGCGTCGCCGCCCACTCCGGGGCCAACCCCGACCACGGCCGCAGCGCGCTGCTGGCGCTCGCCGCGGTCGCCGAGCGGCTCGCGGCGCTGCACGACCCGAGCGGGCCGCAGGCGCTGACCGTGGTGCCGACGATGATCGACGCCGGCGAGGCGCTGAACGCGGTCCCGGCCCGCGGCCGGCTCACGGTTGACATCCGGGCCGACCGCGACGACGCGTTCGCCGCCGTGATCGCCGCCGTGCCGAACGACCTCGACGGCGTCGGCCTCGCGGTCGAGCGGCTGCGGCTGTGGCCGGACATGGACGCGCGCGAGGTCGCCGCGCCGGTGCTGGCGCGCGCCGCCGCCGCGATCGGGCGGCCGATCGCGGCGACCGACCGCGGTGGCGCGTCCGACGCGAGCAACATCGCTCCGTACGTGCCGCTGGCGATCGACGGGCTCGGGCCGCTCGGCGGCTTCGCCCACAACCCGCACGAGCACCTGCTGATCGACTCGCTGGCGCCGCGGGCCGAGGTCGCGTTGGCGGTCCTCGACGCGCTGCTCGAGGACTGAACCGCCGCGACCCCGGACTGGCTGGTCAGCCAGTCGCAGCGCACCGGGTGCGCCGGTGCGCCATGATCCGAGGGCAACTTCCAACCAGCAGAGGAGTAGGGACGATGGCGCGCAAGCAGGTCAAGTCGGTTGCGGGGAAGATGGTGGCGATCACCGGTGGGGCACGCGGGATCGGCAAGGCGACGGCGGTCGCGCTGGTGCGGCGTGGCGCCCGGGTCGCGATCGGCGACCTCGACCTCGAGCTCGCGGAGAAGACCGCGTCCGAGCTCGGCGGCAACGCGGTCGCGTTCAAGCTCGACGTCACCGACCGCGATTCGTTCGTCGCCTTCCTCGACGCCGCCGAGGCGGAGCTCGGTCCGCTCGACGTGCTGATCAACAACGCCGGGATCATGCCCGTCGGCCGGTTCGAGCAGGAGACCGACGAGACCGCGCGGATCATGGTCGACATCAACCTGCACGGGGTGATCTTCGGCACCAAGCTCGCGCTCGAGCGAATGATCCCCCGCCGCAGCGGCCACATCGTCAACATCGCCAGCCAGGCCGGCAAGGCGGGCCTGCCCGGCGGCGCCACCTACTGCGCGACCAAGCATGCGGTCGTCGGCCTCAGCGAGGCCGTCCGGCTCGAGAACCGCGACAACGGGATCGAGGTCTCCTGCGTGATGCCGGCGGTCGTCAACACCGAGCTCGGCGGCGGCCTCACCGACACCCGCGGCGTCAAGAAGCTCGAGCCGGAGGAGGTCGCCGACGCGATCGTCGAGGCGATCGAGACGAACCGCTTCGACGCCTGGGTGCCGCGCTCCTCGGCGGCGATCGGCGCCGTCCTCAGCCTGCTGCCGCGCAGCGGCCGCGAGGCGATCGCGAGGGCGATGAAGGCCGACAAGGTCCTGCTCGAGGTCGACGAGGGCCACCGCGCCGCCTACGAGGAGCGCGCCGCGCACAGCACCGCCGACAGCGAGCGCGAGGCGCCCTCCGAGGCGACGACGGGAAGCTGAGCCGCGCGGCGGCTCGGGGCGGCCGGAGCCGGCCGCTTGGCAACCAGGCGGCAGGCTCGACCGCCTGGCTCGCTGCGGCCGCGCCGCCAATCGCCCGCCACGTCCCACCGCCGCCCGAAACCGGGCGTCGCGGCGCGCTCGGAACCGCAGCCTGGGCGCGGCGACGGCGCCTTCCCGGCTGGCCGGCGACCGCCGCCGGCGCTTCCCGGACCGCCCGCGTGGCCGCCCGCCGGCGCTCCGCGACCGCCGCCGGCGCTTCCCGGACCGCCGCCGTGACCGGCCGGCGGCGCCCCGCGACCGCTCCCGGCCGACCGTTCGCTGCCCTAGGATCGGCCGCCGGATGCTGTCGCTGATCCCGTCCGTCCCGCGGCCGCCGCTCGGCCTGCCGGACCCGCTGCGGCGGATCCACGTGCCCGCCGATCTCGATGCGGTGACCGCGACGGGCGCGGAGGCGCCGCCGGCCGACGGCGGCGTCAGCTCCGACGAGGTCGAGTCGATCTGGTCGGCGGTCCGCGACTGGTACCGGGCCGGCGTCCATCCGGCGATGCAGGTCTGCGTCCGCCGCAACGGCGCCGTGATCCTCGACCGCGCGATCGGCTACGCGCGCGGCGCCTCCCCGGGCGCCAACGGCGACGGCGAGCGGGTCGCCTGCACGACCGCGACGCCGTTCTGCATCTACTCGACCTCGAAGGCGATCACCGCCTTCGTCGTCCACAAGCAGATCGAGCGCGGCCTGATCGCGCTCGACGACCCGGTCGCCGAGCACATCCCCGGCTACGAGGCCTACGGCAAGGACGAGATCACCGTCGGCCACGTGCTCGCCCATCGCGCCGGCGTTCCGAACCTGCCTCCGGAGGCGCTCGACCTCGATCTGATCGGTGACCGCGAGTTCCTCATCGGCGCCCTCCGCGACGCCAAGCCGGTCGCCCGTGCCGGCAAGCGCCTCGCCTACCACGCGGTCTCGGGTGGGTTCATCCTCGCCGAGGTCGTCGAGGCGGCGACCGGCAAGGACATCCGCACGCTGCTCGCCGAGGAGTTCCTCGATCCGCTCGGCTTCCGCTGGACCAGCTACGGCGTTTCCCCCGAGGACCTCGACCAGGTCGCGCTCGACTGCGTCAGCGGACCGCCGACCGGGCCGCCGCTGTCGACGCTGCTCGCTCGCGCGCTCGGCTCGCCGCTCAGCGACCTCGTCCGCACCGCCACCGACGCCCGGTATCTGACCGGCATCGTCCCCTCCGCCAACGTCGTCACCAACGCCCGCGAGCTCTCGCGCTTCTTCGAGCTGATGCGGCGCGGCGGTGAGCTCGACGGCATCCGCGTGATCGAGGCGGACACGATCCGCGCCGCGCTCGAAGAGCAGTCCCACCTCGAGTTCGACCTCTCGCTCGGGTTCCCGAGCCGGTTCTCCTACGGGCTGATGCTCGGCGCCCAGCTGATCAGCCTCTACGGCCGCGACACCCAGCACGCCTTCGGCCACCTCGGCTTCACCAACATGCTTGCCTGGGCCGACCCCGAGCGCGCGATCTCGGTCGCGGTCCTCAACAACGGCAAGCCGGTGCTCTACCCCGAGCTCTACAAGTTCTTCGCCACGATGCAGCGGATCACCGGCGCGATGCCGAAGGTGCCCAGCGACGAGCGCCACCTGTAGCGCCCCCCGCTTGCGATCCTCCGTCCGGAGCCGAAGGCCCCGGCGCGGCCCCCGGGGGGAACGTCGCCCGCTGCGCTCCTCCCTCGGAGCCGAAGCCCGCGCGCGATCCTCCGGTGAGAACGCCGCCCGCTGCGATCCTCCGTCGCGAATCCGCCCCCGCTTTGCGATCCTCCCCGTCGCGAATCCGCCCCCGCTGCGCTCCTCCCTCGGAGCCGACGCCCCCGGCGCGGCCCTCCGGCGGGAACGCGCCGCTGCGCTCCTCGATCCGGAATCGCTCTCGCTCAGCGAGAGCGATTCCGGGCGCGGCCCCGCTCTCAAGCCGGGTCGGGCTTCTGACTGCCTACGGGCGCATCTCGTAGCGGCCGGCGAGCGCCCGCACCTTGCGCCAGACCGCCTCGGTGCGGTCTTCATCGACGACCGGGCGGGTGACGGCGCCGCGCGCCCACTCGGCCTGCGCCGCGGTCGCCGAGGCCTTGCCGTGGAGCTCGGTCGCGTAGGCCGAGAAGTCGCGGATCAGCAGGTCGAAGATCTGATCGAGCGTGTCGTCGGGCAGGCCGGTCAGCTCCGCCTGCTCGCAGATCAGCTGCCCGTAGGGGATCAGCGTGAACAGCTCGCCGAGGGTCAGCAGGTAGTCGAGGTCCCGGCGCTGCTGCTCGTCCGGCGCGGCGCCGGCGAGGAAGTCCTTGAACGAGTCGGCGAGCCCGGCGAAGCGGGCGACGTTGGCGACCCGCGAGTGGCGCTCGAAGACGCCGCGCCAGTCGCCGAAGCGGATCTTGCCGAGGCCCCGCGCCGGCCCCTGCCGGAAGAGGAAATCGTCGTCCCCGGGCTCGAGCCGGCGCTCGGGCGGCGCGATCGACCCGTCGGCGCCGAACAGGTAGCCGGCCATGAACTTCAGCGTCAGCGCCATGTTCACGTGCACGGTGCCCTCGAGCTTCGGCAGCCCGCGGATGTCGACCGCCGCCATCGCGAAGAACGTGTCCCGCTCGAAGCCCTTGGCGGCCATCACCTCCCAGAGCTCGTCGATCACCCGCTCCCCCTCGGTCGTCACCTTCATCTTTGTCAGCGGGTTGAACAGCAGGTAGCGGCGGTCCCCGGGCGTCGCCGCGCGGAGGTAGTCGATCGCCCGGCTGGCGAACAGCTTCATCGCGACGAGCCGCGCGTAGGCATCGGTGAACGCCTGCCGGACGTGGGGGAAGTCGGTGACGCGGCCGCCGTACAGGATCCGCGCGTCGGCGTGAGTGATCGCCTCGTGCAGGGCGTGCTCGCAGATCCCGATCGCCGCGAAGCCGAGGTTGAACTTGCCGATGTTGACCGTGTTCAGCGCCGCGTCGAAGGCGCCGGGGCCTGTGTGGAGGATGTCGTCGGGCGCGACCGGGTAGTCGCGCAGCTCGAACTGGCTTACGTAGTTCTGCGAGGCGACGACGTTGCGGACCAGCTCGTAGCTGGGGTGCTGGGAGTCAGCGGCGAAGAAGACGTAGGCGTCGGGCCCCTCGATCCCCTCGACGCGACCGAAGACCGAGACCATCGCCGCCTCGTTGCCGTTGCCGATGTAGTACTTGCCGCCGTTGGCGCGGTAGCCGCCCTCGACCTCGGGGTCGGGGGTCAGCACCATGTCGGTCGAGTAGATGTCGGCGCCGTGGGCGCGCTCGGAGAGCCCGAAGGCGAAGATCCCGCCGTCGGCGAGCAGCCGCGCCGCCTTCGCCCGCGCTGCCTCGTTGCCGGATTGGAAGATCGGCCCGAGCCCGAGGATCGTGACCTGCCACGTGTACCAGTAGGCGAGCCCGTAGAAGGCGGAGACCTCGTTGAAGGCGCAGATCCGCTGCGTATCCCAGCGCCGCTCGGGGTCGCCGCCGCCGTCGCGCAGAGGCGTCAAGAAGCGGCTGAAGATCCGCTCGCGCGCCTGGAAGTCGAGGTAGTCGGCGTACCACTCGTGGGCCGCGTCGGCCTCCTTCAGCTTGACCTTGCCGCGCTCCTCGAACCAGGCGATCGTCGCCTCGATCGCGGCCCGGTCGGCATCGGCGAGATGGTCGAAGCCGGGCGCGTTCGGGTCGAGGATCAGCCCGTCGCCGGGCTCGGCGCCGGCGGGAAGGTCGGCGGGCCCGGGCTGCGACGCGATCTCCATCAGCCGCAGCCTAGCCTGCCCGCATGCTCTCCGGCTCGACTCGCACCGCCACGGCCGCGGCGGCCGCTATCCGGTCGAGCCGGTGGGTCGCGCGACTCGCGTGGGAGGCCGGGACCGTCCCTCGCGACGGTTGGCCCCATCGAACGTCGATGGATCCTTGCCCCACGGGGTAGTAATCGACGTTCGACGCGGCAACGCGCGAATGCGCCGGTTGCGACGCTTGCGACGGGGCCGGTGGGGTCGACGGCGGGTGGGCCACGGGCGGCCCCATCGAACGTCGATGGGGCCTTGCTCCACGGGGTAGTAATCGACGTTCGACGCCTGCGACGGGTGCGCCGGTTGCTCGCCTGCGTTGCTCGCCTGCGACGCTGTAGTCGCGGTCGACGGGTGCAGCGCGGCGGCCCTCGAACGTCGACCGATCCCTGCTCCACGCGGTAGTAATCGACGTTCGGCGCGGCGACGGGTGGCAACGCGCCGGGTGCGCCTGCGACGCGGTTGACGCGGGCGTCGGGGCAACGCGGTCGACGGGTCGCCGCGCGCGCCGCGGGCGCTGCGGCGGCGCCTGCGCCCGGGCGCGCCTCAGACCAGCTCCGCCCGGGCGCGCCTCAGACCAGTTCCGCCGCCCGATCCGGCACGAACGCCTGCAGCTCCTGCGGCGGCCGCTCGTAGCCGTCGTCGTGCTGCTTCGGCGGCAGCTCGATCGTCTTCGCCTCCTTCGGCGGCTGCCAGGGGACCTGCCCGAGCAGGTGCGAGATGCAGTTGATCCGGGCGTTGCGCTTGATCGCCGAGTCGACGACGTTCCAGCGGCACTCGGGGATGTCGGTGTGGGCGAACATCTCGTCCTTCGCCTTCGAGTAGTCGACCCAGCGCGTCCGCGACTCGAGGTCGGTCGTCGACAGCTTCCACTGCTTCAGCGGGTCTTCGATGCGGGCCTCGAAGCGGCGCTCCTGCTCCTCGTCGGTGACCGAGAACCAGTACTTGATCAGGTGGATCCCGTCGTCGACCAGCATCCGCTCGAAGACCGGGCACTGGCGCAGGAACCGCTCGTACTCGTCCTCGGTGCAGAACCCGAGCACCCGCTCGACCCCGGCGCGGTTGTACCAGGAGCGGTCGAAGAGGACGACCTCGCCGGCGGCGGGCAGGTGGGCGACGTAGCGCTGGAAGTACCACTGCGTCGTCTCCTTTTCGGTCGGCTTCGGCAGCGCCACGGTGCGGACCACTCGCGGCGGCACGTACTCGGTGATCCGCTTGATCGCGCCGCCCTTGCCGGCGGCGTCGCGGCCCTCGAAGACGACGGCGAC
>CAZCFA010000015.1:25142-44789 GCA_964497825.1 uncultured Conexibacter sp. | reverse complement strand
CCGGGGCCACCTGGCCGCGGCGGAACCGTTCCGCGAGCGCCATGGGCGCCTCAGCGGCGCGAACCGATGAGGATCACTTCGCCAGGTGCCATGCGATCCGCAGTGGAATCGTCCGGCGGGCGCCGGCCCGCGGTGGGCGCCGGGGCCACCTGGCCTTCAGCCGGCGCCGCGGCCACGCCCCGCGGCGAAACCCTCCGGCGGGCGCCGCCAATCCCGACCAGCGGCGGGCGCCGGGGCCACCCTGGCCGCGGCGGAACCATTCCGCGAGCGCCGACCTGCCTCAGCGGCGCGAACCGCTGCGGATCGCTTCGCCCGGTGCCATGCGATCCGCAGTGGAGTTGCTGGGCGCGGCGCCGCCAATCCCGACCAGCGGCGGAACCTCCCCGCGAGCGCCATGGCCCGCCTCAGCGGCGGAACCGTTCCGCGAGCGCCGACTCGGCTCAGCGGCGCGAACCGCTGCGGATCACTTCGCCAGGAGCGATGCGATCCGCGGTGGAGTTGCTGGGCGGGCGCCGCCAACGCCGGCCCACGGGCGAACCGGCCGGCGGGGAGCAGGGCCCGGCCGCCCGGGTCGGCCGTGGGTCGCCCGGGCGCGCGGTCTTGGCATGGCGAGCGCTCAGCGCAGGTCGGTGAGCCAGACGTCGGCGAGCGATTGGCTGGCGGCGGCGGTACTGATCCCCCGCACCGAGCGTTCGATCGCGACCACCGCGCCGCGGCCGGGCACCGACGTCAGCGCCGGATTCGCCGCGATCGCCGCCGGCCTGACCGCGTCGGCGACCTGGACCAGGCCGGACTCGAGCTGCTCGACGCGCAGCGGCGTGCGCTCGTCGCCGAGCACCTCGATCCGATCGACGCCGGGTCCGAGCCCGAGGCCGGTTCCCCACCAGGAGGCGTTGCGGGCGAGCACGACCGTGGCGCCGTCCCGCTCGCGCAGCTCGAACGGCCCGGCGCCGGCCTGCGGGCGGCGGATGTCGTCGCCGTCGGCGGCCACGATCGCCCGCGGTGAGACCAGGCCGAGCTCGGCCCGGGCCAGCGTGCGGGCGAAGCCGGGCCGCGGGCGGTCGAGGAAGAAGCGGACGATCTCGGGCCGGGGCGAGTCGACGAAGTCGAGCTCGGGGACGAGCCGCGGGCCCGGCGCGACCTCGCTCCAGCGGGCGGCGTTGGCCTTGACCGCGTCGGCGTCGAGCCGCTCGCCGTCGCAGAACTCGATCCCGGGGCGCAGGCGCGCGACCCACAGCGTCGCGTCGCGGCGCGGCCGCAGCGAGCGGATCACCCCCGGCAGCTGCCGGGTCTGCCCGAACGGGCCGTTCTGGCGCGAGACCAGCGGCTCGTAGACCTGGCGCGCGACGAGCCGCTCGGCGCGCGTGCTCGCGAGCAGTGGATCGACCGTCGCGACGTCGGCGGCGACGGCGATCCGCAGCGTCCCCCCCGGCTGCGGCGCCGGACCCGCGGCGCGCGGATCAGCGCCCGTGCCGTCGCCGCAACCGGGCGCGAGCAGGGCGAGCGCGAGCAGCGCGACGAGCGACCCCGGCCGCCGGCCGCGGCGCCTAGATCTTGAGCAGGAGGATCGTGTTGAGGACGAACAGGACGGCAAAGAAGATCGTCCAGCGATCGAGGTTGCGCTCGACCAGCGAGCCGCCGCCGAACGAGCCGCTGCCACCGATCCCGAACGCGCCCGACAGGCCCGCGTCCTTGCCCGAGTGCAGGAGGATCAGGAAGATCATCACGACCGAGATCGCGACCTGGAATACGCCGAGGATCGTTTCCACGGCCGCGCAGTCTAGATGACTAGCCCGCGTCCTGATCCGGGTCCCGCTGCGAGCGCCGCTGCGCCTCGACCGCGTCGATCCGCTTCAGGATCTCGATCGCCTCGCGGCGCAGCTCCGCGTCCTGACGGGCGAACTCCGCGGCGCCGAGCTTGCCCTGGGCGTGATCGAGCTCGCTGTCGCGGATCTCCCGGTACTTGGCCTGCTTGCGCGCCTCGAGATCGGCGAGCACCGGATCCTCGAGGGCGTCCTCGGAGGCGGCGCGGCGGTGCCAGAAGGGGACCGTCACCCAGGCCGCGACGGCGACCACGATCGCGAGCGCGATCAGCAGCTCCATCGACCCTCCGCCCCTCCGCCCATCGCGGAGCGATCAGATCCGCGACAGATCGCGTGCGAGGCGGGCGCCGTAGACATCGGAGACGCGGCGGCGGCGGCCCTCGCCGCTCGGCCACAGCCCAAACAGCGCGCCGCCGACGCCGATGATGCCGCCGATCCAGAACCAGATCACGAACGGGTTGACGTTGAAGCGGATCTCGGCCGGAGGTGTCGCGGTCAGGTACCTGGCGATCAGGTTGCGGATCATCTCGCCCTGGAAGCGGGCCTGCTGCGCCTGCACGGCGGGCAGCGCCGCCTGCGCCGGCGTGAGGTCGTCGAAGGCGCGCGCGTAGAGCCCGTCGAAGCGCTCGATCTCGTGGTCGAACGGCGCCAGGTCGGGCTGCATCGAGCTCCACAGGTCGCGGGTCGGGCCCTCGTCGCGGCCGACCTCGCTCGTCGGCTCGCCCTCGAAGAAGCTCTCGACCGGACGGCTCGGATCGGGGCTGTCGGGAGCGAAGTACTCGCGCGAGGGGAACAGCGTCGTCACCGGCTCGCCGTCGCGGCTGACCTCGAGCACCGACCCGAAGGCGATCTTGTCCTCGCCGTTGGTGATCGGGCGGATGTCGCCGTCGCCGATCGACTCGGCGACCGCGGGCGGCGCCTCCGCGTAGGGGCGCGCGTAGGTGATCGTGTAGCCGTCGACCTCGGCGCTGTCGCCGGGCGCCAGGCGCAGGTCCTCGCTCGACTGGAAGCTGGAGGAGGCGGCGACGCCGAACAGTGCCAGGACGAGCCCGACGTGGACGACGTAGCCGCCGTAGCGGCGCCGGTTGCGGGTCAGAAGCTGGCCGAGCGCGGCGACCCGGCCGGCGGCGCCGAGCGCCCGGCGCGCCTCGACGCCGCGGATCAGCTCCTGCGCGATCGCGGCGATCGTGAAGATGCCGCCGAGGAACAGCGCGTAGGCGGTCGGGCTCTCGGCGACGCCGATCGTGAGCGCGAGGACGACGGCGCCGGCCAGCGTCACCGCGATCGGGATGCCGACGGCGCGGCGGATACCGGCGAGGCTGATCCGGCGCCAGGCGACGAGCGGCCCGATGCCCATGAAGAAGACGAGCCCGATCGCCAGCGGCGTCGCGAACTGGTTGAACCAGGGCGGTCCGATCGAGGCCTGCTCGCCGATCAGATCCGAGATCAGCGGGAAGAAGGTCCCGAACAGGATCACCGCGGCGAGGCTGACGAGGAGGATGTTGTTGACGAGGAAGATCGCCTCGCGGCTGAGCAGCGAGTCGAGCCGGCGCTGCGACTGCAGCGATTCGCGGCGGCTCGCGATCAGGATCGTCGAGCCGATCGTGACGACGCCGATCAGGACCAGCAGCGGCACGCCGACCTTCGATGCGCCGAACGCGTGGATCGACTGCAGGACGCCGGAGCGGACCAGGAAGGTGCCGAGCAGCGACAGCACGAAGGTGGCGCAGATCAGCGACACGTTCCAGATCCGGAGCATGCCGCGGCGCTCCTGAACCATGATCGAGTGCAGGAAGGCGGTGCCGGTCAGCCACGGGATCAGCGCCGCGTTCTCGACCGGGTCCCAGGCCCAGTAGCCGCCCCAGCCGAGCTCGCTGTAGGACCAGCGGGCGCCGAGCGCGATCCCGATCGTCAAAAAGACCCAGGCGATCAGCGCGAAGTGGCGGGTCGAGCGGATCCAGCTCGCATCGAGCCGGCGGGTGATCAGCGCCCCGATCGCGAACGCGAACGGGATCGTGAAGAAGACGTAGCCCGAGTAGAGCATCGGCGGATGGATCGCCATCGCCGGGTGCATCAGCAGCGGCGTCAGCCCGGCGCCGACGGCGGGCACCGGGTCAGCGGCGGCGAACGGCCACGAATCGGCGTCCGGGAGGAAGATCCCGGCGACCATCATCCCGATGAAGAAGGTCGCGACCGCGGCGAGGACCGCGGTGGCCCAGGGCGCGACCTCGCGGTGGCGGTTGCGGGTGATGAACAGCACCGCCGAGGAGGCGATCGAGAGCACGAACGCCCACAGCAGCAGCGAGCCCGCCTGCGAGCCCCACAGCGCCGTCAGCTTGTAGAGCAGCGGCGTCGTCGCCGACGAGTGCTCGGCGACCAGCGCGACCGAGAGGTCGGTGCGCAGGAACGAGACCTCGAGCGTGACCACCGCGATCAGCAGCAGCGCGAAGACGGCGTAGATCGCGCGTCGCGCCGAGACCGCCCAGCGGCGGTCGCCGCGGGTCGCGACCAGCGCCGCGACGAGCGCGTAGACGGCAACCAGCAGCGACGCGACCAGCGCCGCCGAGCCGAGCGCCGTCATCAGTCGACGAACTCGACGTTGGTCTTGTCCTCGACCTTGTCGCTGAACTTAGAGGGACACTTGGTGATCAGGCTGTCCTTGTCGGCGATCAGGGTGCCGTCGGCGTCGATCGCGCCGCTGACGACGATCTCGCGCCCGACCCGGAACGGATCGGGGATCGTGCCCTCCGGGTAGAGGACGTGGAGGCGCTTGGCGCCGTCGGCGGCGTCGCTGTCGACGATGTAGAAGTCGCGCTTGCTGTCGTCGGACTTGACGACCGTTCCGGTCACCTTGTAGGTCTCGCCGCTCGCGCCGGCGGCGAGCAGCTCGGACGGCTGCTTCGACTCGGTGGCGCCGCTGAACGCCGTGTAGGTGACGTACAGGCCCGCGGTCGCCAGCAGCAGCGCGACGGTCATCGCGGTGATCAGGCGGAAGCGGCGCTTGCGGTCGACGTCCATGGAAGGCCGCGGATTATCGCAGGGTCATGGCGGCGATCGGCGGGCGCGGCGCCGTTGCTAACAATGTCGCGATGGAGGACTCGCGAACGGCCCTGATCACGGGCGCCGGCAGCGGCATCGGCGCCGCGACCGCCAGGCGGCTGCACGGGGCGGGCCACCGGCTCGTGCTCGCGGCCCGCGGCGAGGACGCGCTGCGCCGGCTCGCCGCCGAGCTCGGCGGCGACGACGTGCTCGTCGTCCCCTGCGACGTCACCGAGTGGGATCAGGTCGAGGGCCTCGCCGCCGCCGCGATCGAGCGCTTCGGGGGCTTCGACGTGGTCTTCGCCAACGCCGGCTTCGGCGCCGCCCGCGGGTTCCTGCGGGAAACGCCCGAGCACTGGCGGTCGATGGTGTTGACCAACGTGCTCGGCGTCGCCCACACGATCCGCGCCACCCTCCCCCACCTGCTCGAGCGCGGCGCCGGCCACTACCTGATCACCAGCTCGGTCGCCGGCCGCCGGGCGCTGCCGGGCTCGCTCTACTCGGCGACCAAGTGGGCGGCGACCGCGATCGGCGAGTCGCTGCGGCAGGAGCTGCGGCAGATCCACGACAACAGCTCGATCAAGGTGACGCTGGTCGAGCCCGGCATGGTCGACACGCCGTTCTTCGACGAGCGGCCCGGCGACGCGCTCGAGGCCGACGACATCGCCGCCGCGGTGATCTACGCGATCGAGCAGCCGGGCCGGGTCGACGTCAACGAGATCCTGATCAGGCCGGCCGCCCAGGCGAACTGAGCGTCGCGAGCAGCGCCGCCGACGAAGTATCTTCCCCACTCCCCCGCGGGTGTAGCTCAATGGCAGAGCACCAGCTTCCCAAGCTGGTGACGGGGGTTCGATTCCCCTCACCCGCTTGCCCGCGCCCGCGCGGGCCCGGTGCCGCCGTCGTGATCGGGGCCGCGGCCGGGCGCCACCTCTAACCTCCGCCTCGCATGAACCGGAAGGGGTTTCTCGCAGTGCTCGCGGCGATCGGCTTCATCGCGCTGCTCGCGTTCGGGCTGGTCGCCAAGGGCGGCCCGTCGATCGCCGTCGGCGAGGAGGCGCCGGTCGCGTCGGTCGACCGGCTCGGCGCCGAGGGGCAGGCGAGCCTCGCCGACTACCGCGGCGAGTGGGTGCTGCTCAACTTCTGGGCCTCCTGGTGCGATCCCTGCCGGGACGAGGCGCCGGCGATCGAGCGGTTCGCGCGCCGCAACCACGGGCGGGTCGTCGTCGTCGGCATCGACTCCCGCGACCTCAGCGCCGACGCCGAGCGCTTCGCGCGCAGCTACGGCCTCTCCTACGACCTGCTCCACGACGGCGAGGGCGAGGTCATGGACAGCTACAACGTCAAGGGCCTGCCGGAGTCGTTCCTGATCAACCCCGAGGGCGAGATCGCCTACATCTATCGCGGCCCCGTCGACGAGCGGATCCTCGCCGAGCAGTTCGCGCCGCTGGCCGGGGGGCGGACGTGAGCCGGGTGCTGGCGATCGCGGCGCTGTTCGCGCTGCTGCTGCCGGCGGCCGCCGGGGCCGCGCAGCCGCGCGCCAGCCTCCCCGACATCGAGGACGAGGTGATGTGCACGATCTGCGGCACCGCGCTGCAGCTCTCGAGCTCGCCGCAGGCCGAGCGCGAGCGCGCCTTCATCAACGAGCTGATCGACAAGGGCAAGACCAAGGAGCAGATCAAGGACGCGCTCGTCGCCGAGTACGGCCCCGAGGTGCTCGCGGTGCCGCGCGGCGAGGGCTTCGACCTGACCGCCTGGATCCTGCCGATCGCCGGCGTCGCGGCCGCGATCGTCCTGATCGCGCTCGCGGCGCGCCGCTGGCGCCGCGCCGGCGGTGAAGGCGACGACGACGCGCCGGCGGCGGCGATCGACGACGAGGACGCCGAGCGCCTGCGAGCCGACATCGGCCGCTACCAGGTCTAGGGAGATCTCGGCGCGGTCGGGTCGGCGGCCGCGCCGTGCTACCGGCGGCGCTTGCGCGGCACGACCTGGAGCGTCCGCGAGCGCGAGACCGCCGGCGCCAGGTAGGGCCAGCCCGCCTCGCGCGCGACCTTGAGCCGGAAGCGGAAGCGGGTCGGTCGCCGGTAGAAGCGGTCGAAGCCGTAGCGCAGGCTCCAGCGGCCGCGCGGGTCGGTGCGGAACGCCTGCCGGATCGTCCGGTAGCGGCGGATCCCACCGCCCTTGACCTGGAGCTCGACCAGCTTGCCGCGGGCGAGCGTCGCCCCGAGCGTGCCGACCCTGCCGCGGAACAGCAGCTTGCGACCGGCGCGGAGGTGGCGGGGCAGCGCGCCGAGCCGGGCGAAGCCCTCGACGCTGAGCCCGAGCGTGCGCGGCGCCGCGGCCTGGTAGCGGCGGGTGCCGGCGTAGGAGACCGCGACCTCGCGCGAGGGCCCGGCCGGCAGCCGCAGCGAGATCCGCCCGCGCGCGTCGGTCGTCGCCGTGCGGCCGACCGGCGCCAGCGAGGAGCCGGGAGCGTAGGTGGCGACGACGTCGAGCGGCTGGCCGGCGAGCGGCGCGCCCGCGGCGTCGTGAAGGGTCGCCTCGAGCGTCGCCTCCTGGCCGTAGCGGACGCGCGCCGAGCGCCCGCCGCCGACCGTCGCCTCGATGCTCGTCGGCGCCCGCAGCGGGAAGGTCAGCACCATCCGCGAGCCGTCGGCGCGGGCCGTGGTGCTCGCCTGGTTGCCGACCCGATCGCCGGCGGCGGCCCGGAACAGGTAGCGGCCGGGCGGCTCGGCGAGCGAATCGACCCGGGCCAGCAGCGTGCCGCCGGCGAGGCGGGTCGGCAGCTCGCGCCAGGCGCCGCCGTCGAGCGGCCGGTAGGCGATCTCGCCGCCGGCCACGCCCGAGTGGCGATCGGCGACCGGCGCCGCGATCAGCTCCGGGTCCTCCGGGTCCCGGGTCGTCGCGAAGGCGACCTCGGGCGCGGCGTTGTCGACCGCGACCACGCTGTGCAGGCAGGCCGGGGAGCCGCCGCCCGCGTAGTCGAAGGCGCAGAGCGCGATCCGGTTGTCGCCGTTGACGAACGGCGGCGCCGCCGTGTCGAGGGCGCCGCCGCCGATCACCACCGGTGGGCAGGGGCTGGTGCGGGCGACGTAGCCGGTGCCGGCGATCGTCGCGCAGGCGGGCGCGGCCGAGGGTTGCACGGCGGTGCCGTTGACGCTCGCGTACAGGCCCTGGATCCCCGCTCCGGAGTCGGACGCGCCGCCGTAGAAGTTGCGGGCGCCGTGCTGCCAACCGCCCTCGAGCAGCGATCCCGACTGGATGACGGTGGGCGGGGTCGAGTCGTCGATCGTCAGCTTGACGGCGCGGATCCAGGTCCGGGCCTGATCGGAGTAGCGGCAGCCGTCGCGCTGGACGCAGCCGAGCGAGGCCGCGAAGCGCTCGCGACCGGCGTCGCTGAGCTGGCGGCCGAACGACTGAAAGCCGCCGGGTGCGTCGGCGCCGGTCGCGACCCTGCCGACCTCGTTGCCGGCGCCGTCGAGGAACGAGAGCCGGGCGAGGTTGCCGGCGTCGCTGCGCAGGCGCGCCTCGGCGCTGACGGCGACGATCCGCGAACCGGCCGGCGCCGACCACGAGATCCGTCCGAAGCGGTCGTTGGGGGCGCCGGTGATCGCGTGGATCTGCAGCGAGTTGCCGTCCTCGTCCTCGGCGCAGCGGTAGGCGATCCCGTAGTCGCCCCCGTAGCGGCGCTCGAACAGCGCGTCGGCGTAGCCGCGGTTGCTGCGATCGCACTGGGCCACGGTGTAGCGGCCGGCGCGGGCGCTCGGGGCGAGCAGCATCGCCGCCAGCGCGACCGCCGCGACGACGACGATGACGACGAACTGCAACCGGCGTCGGGATCGCTGCGTGACGCTCATCTGCTTCGGGACTCCTCGGGTCGCTGGGGGCGGCCGGACGTGGTGCCGCAATCCCGGTAAGCCCGGCGCCCGTGACGGCGCCCCCCCCGGCGCTAACGGTGCGCGGCGCGCTCGAGCGCGGCCAGCACCGCGGCGGCGGGCCGGACGTGGCGGCGGAGCTCGTCGGCGAAGGCGGCGAGGAAGCGCTCGCGGGCGTCGGCGCCGAACGCGGCGACGATCATCTCGAGCTCCGCCGCCAGCGCCGGATCGGCGGCGAGCGCGGCGCTGATCCGTCGGTCACGCCGAGCTCGCGGGCTCTGATCGTCGGGCGCGGTCATCCGCAACCCTCAACCCCGCGACCGGCGGGCGCGCCCCCCGCTTCTGGACGAATGTCTCAGCGGCGCCGCGGGAACGTCGCGGTGAGCTCGTCCGCCACCGCCGCCAGCCGGGCGCCGGCCTCGCTGTCGAGCGCGACCGCCTCGACCGCCTCGCCCGATCGCCACACGCGCGCGAACGGGCGGCCGCGGATCCGGCGCCGGCGCAGGTAGGCGCCGCCCTCCTCCGCGTAGGAGGAGACCCGGTCGATCAGGAAGCGGTACGGCTTCTGCATCAGCCGTTCCCGGCGGCGGCGAGCTCGCGCAGCGCCGCGCGGAGGTCACAGAACATCAGCGAGGCGAGCGCGAAGCGGTCGGTGACGGCGATCGCGGTGACGCCGCCGGAGCGGGTCGCGAACAGCTCGCCGCCGTCGGTCCCGACCTGGACCTGGGTCGCCGGCCCCGCGTCGCTGCGGGCGGCGTCGGCGGCGGCCCAGAGCTCGGCCGCGTGCTCGCCCCACGGCGCCCGGCCGCTGCTCGCCAGCACGGCGCCGTCGGCACCGACGAGCGCGCAGGCGCGCAGGTCGGCGCTGAGCTCGACCAGCTTCGCGACGGCGCGCTCGGCGGCGCCGACGGTCACGTGCTCGGTCCGTCCAGCATCTGCTGCAACATAGAGGCGTGGACGTTCCGCGCGCATCGTGGATCACGGTCGTCGCCGCCTGCGCGATCGCCGCGGTGCTGTTCGCGGTCAACGGCTACACCGGCTACGCGATCACCGTCGTCGCCGTCGGCCTCGCCGCGGCCGTCAACCTGACCTGAGCGCGGCTCAGCCGTGCCGCAGCGGCCCGGCCTCGTCCTCGGGCCCGCGGTAGGAGCCCTCCGGCTCGACGTGGATCAGGACGTCGGCGTTCGGCAGCTCGTCGCCGATCGCGTCGCGGAGCTCGTGGGCGAGCCGGTGCGCCCGCTCGAGGCTGGTTCCGGCGCGGAACTGGACGTGCAGGTCGATGTGCCGGCGCGAGCCCGCCCGGCGCGCGCGCAGCTTGTGGTAGCCGGCCATCTGCGGCGGCCGCGCGGCGGCGATCGCGCGCTCGATCCGGTCGAGCTCGCCCGCCGGCAGCGCCTCGTCCATCAGCACCCGGCCCGAGCGCAGCGCGAGCCGAACGCCGGTCGCGACGATCGCCGCGGCGACGAGGATCGCGGCGATCGAGTCGAAGGCGGCGACGCCGGTGACCTCGACCAGCAGCAGCCCGACGAGCACCGCGACCGAGGTCAGCGCGTCGGTGCGCAGGTGCGCGGCGTCGCCCTCCAGCGCCGGCGAGCCGAGCGCGCGCGAGCGACGGTAGAGGTAGGCGGAGACGAGCAGGTTGGTGACGAGCGAGATCGCGATCACGGCGATGCCGATCCCGATCCGGTCGACCTCGGACCCGTGGAGCAGCCGGCGGACGGCCTCGATCACGACGATCACCGCGCCGAGCAGGATCAGCATCGCCTCCGCCCCGGCGGCGACGTTCTCGGCCTTCTCGTGCCCGTAGGGGTGGTCGGCGTCGGCGGGCACGTCGGCCTTGCGGACCGAGACCAGCGCGACCAGCGAGGCGAGCAGGTCGATCGCCGAGTGGATCGCCTCGGTCAGGATCGCGATCGAGCCGGTGATCAGGCCGGCGGCGAGCTTGAGCGCGATCAAGACGCAGTTGGAGACGACGGAGAGCATCGCCGCCCGCGACTTGGTGCCGCCGCTCATGGTCCGATCGCCGCCGCGATCGCGCGCAGCGCCCGTCCGCGATGCGAGATCGAGTGCTTCTCGGCGGCCGTGAGCTCGGCCATCGTGCGGCCGTCGCCGAGATCGGCCGGGACGAAGGCGGGGTCGTAGCCGAAGCCGCCGTCGCCGCGCGGTTCGGTCGCCAGCGTCCCCTCGCAGCGGGCCTCGCGCACGGTCTCGGCGCCGTCGGCGCCGATGTGGACGATCGCGCAGACGTAGGCGACGCGACGGTCGCCGGCGGCGCCGACCTCGTCGAGCAGCAGCGCCAGGTTCTGCTCATCGCTGGCGCCGGGCCCGGCGTAGCGAGCCGAGCGCACGCCGGGACGGCCGCCGAGCGCGGCCGCTTCGATCCCCGAGTCGTCGGCGATCACGGCGCGCCCGGTCGCGGCATGGGCGGCGCGCGCCTTGCCGGCGGCGTTGGCGGCGAACGTCGCGCCGTCCTCGGGCGGCAGCACGACGTCGTCGGGCAGCGGCAGCACCTCGTGGCCGGCGAGGATCTCGCGCACCTCCGCGAGCTTGTGCTCGTTGCGCGAAGCCAGCACCAACGCCGGACGCGCGCTCACGCCGCCGTCGCCCGCTCCTGCACCGCCCGCAGCTCGGCGATCCCGGCCTCGGCGAGGCCGAGCAGCCGGTCGAGCGAGGCGCGCGACAACGGCGTTCGCTCGGCGGTCGCCTGAACCTCGACGAGGCCGCCCTCGCCGGTCATCACGACGTTGGCGTCGACCTCCGCCCGCGAGTCCTCGGAGTAGTCGAGGTCGCAGAGCGGCTCGCCGTCGACGACGCCGACGCTGAGCGCCGCAACCGTGCCGGTGAGCGGGATCGCGCCGAGATCGCCGCGCTCGACCGCGGCGGCGAGCGCCTGCTGCAGCGCCACGTAGGCGCCGGTGATCGAGGCGCAGCGGGTGCCGCCGTCGGCCTGCAGGACGTCGCAGTCGATCCAGACGGCGCGCTCGCCGAGCGCCTCGAAGTCGACGATGACCCGCAGCGCCCTACCGATCAGGCGCTGGATCTCGGTCGAGCGGCCGTCGGGGCGGCCGCGGTGCGAGTCGCGCTGCTTACGCTCGCCGGTCGAGGCGGGCAGCATCGCGTACTCGGCGGTCACCCAGCCGCGACCGCTGCCGCGCATCCAGCGCGGAACCTGCTCGGCGATCGACGCCGTGCAGATCACCCGGGTCTCGCCGATCGAGATCAGCGCCGAGCCGGCGGCGGTGCGGACGAAGCCGGGCTCGATCTCGACCGGGCGCATCTCGGCGTTGCCGCGCTCGTAGCTTCGCTGGGCCACGAGCGCCAGTCTCCCAGATGGCGCCGGGGCCGCCCGCCTCGGCGGGCGGCCCGGATCGGCGCGATCAGGACGCGAACGTGATCTTCTGGACCGCCTGGACGATCTTCTTGGTGATCGCCTCGCCGAGCTCCTTGCCGATCCCCGAGAGGCTGCCGAGCCCGCCCACCGCGGCGACCATGCCGCCCATCAGGGCGGCGACCAGCAGCACCAGGCCGACGTACTCGACCGTCCCCTGGCCACGCTCGCCGGCGAGCCGCTCGCGGGCGCCGGCCAGCGCCCGGCCGAGGCGGGCATGGGTCGATCCGAACAGGGCGTACATCGCGTACATCCGAGACTCCTTCCTCCCGGCCGGCCGCTGCGGCCGCCGGGTCCGGTATTGGACCCCGATCGTGCGCCGCCGCGTGCGACCGAACAAGACGCGGATGTGACTTTCCCGGCACCGAACGGTGCCGATTGTGAGACCGCGGATACGCTCTCGGCGCCGATGCGGGTGCTCGTGGTCAGCAACATGGAGCCGAGCGCCGACGCGCCCCAGCGCGGCAGCTTCATCCGCGATCAGATCGCCGCCCTGCGCGCGCTCGGGGTCGAGGTCGAGAGCTTCGACTGGCTGCCCGGCGGCCGCCGCTACCCGGGCGCGACGCGGGCGCTGCGCAGGCGGCTCGCGCGCGAGCGCTACGACGTCGTCCACGCCCACTTCGGGCTCGCCGGTGCCTGCGCGGCCGCGGCCGGGGCGAAGCCGCTCGTCGTCACCTACCACGGCACCGACGTCCGCCACCCGCTCAGCGGCCTGCTCTCGCGCCGCCTCGTCCATCGCGCCGCGATCACGGCGGCCGCGTCGCGGGCGCTGTTCGCGCCCGAGGGCGGCCGACCGGGCCTGCCCCGGCTTCCCGGCCGCGCCGCGGTGCTGCCCTGCGGCATCGACGTCGAGCGCTTCCGGCCGCTGCCACGCGATCGCGCCCGGGCCGAGCTCGGCCTCGACCGCGACGGCCGCTACCTGCTGTTCCCGGCGGCGCCGTCGCGGCCGGTCAAGCGCCACGACCGCGCCGCCGAGCTCGCGGCGCGCGCCGGGGCCGAGCTGCTGACGCTCGGCGCGGTCGCACCGGCCGAGGTGCCGCTGTGGGTCAACGCGGCGGCGGCGGTCGTGATCACCTCCGACAACGAGGGCTTCGGGATGGCCGCGGTCGAGGCGCTGGCCTGCGAGGTGCCGGTGCTGTCGACGCCGGTCGGCGCGATCCCGCGCCTGCTCGCCGGCCTGCCCGGCTGTCACGCCGGCCCGTTCGACGCCGCGGGCTGGGAGCGGCTCGCGCGGCAGCGCCTCGATCGACCGGCCCCGGTCGCCGGCGGGCGCGAGCGGGCGCTCGGCTTCGGCACCGTCCCGCTCGCCGAACGGGTCCTCGCCGTCTACCGGGAGCTGTGCGGCCGCGGGGAGATATCCGCACACGGGTACTAACCTCCGCCGCCCGATGGCTCGACTCAGAGGGATCTTCGGTCGGCGCCGCGACCGCGGCGAGCGGGGCGCGCCCCTGCTGCCGCCGGGCGCGGGGCCCGAGGAGGAGTCCGGGGCCGAGCGGTCGGCCTTCAACTGGCCGACCGAGACCCACGATTGGGCGGCGCCGGCGCCGGTCCCGGCGCGGTCGCCGGACGAGCCGGAGGCGGCCGGCACCGCGACCGGCGGCGGCGAGGGCGACGCCGGCGAGCCCGCCGCCGCGGATCAGCCGGCCGGCGCCGAGCCACAGCGGGAAGACGCCGGCGCGGAGCGGTCCTCCGCCGGCACCGAGCCGCAGCGGGACGACGCCGGCGCGGACGAATCACCCGCCGGCGCCGAGTCCGAGCCGGCCGTGGTCGAGCCGGAGCGAGCGCCCGCGGCCGCGGCGCAGCCTGTCGAGCCCGACACCGGCGCCAGGCCGCTGGCCCCCGAGCCACGCCGGGGCGATACCGGCGAGCGGATCAGGATCGCCGCCGATCAGGCGGCGCAGGAAGCGGAGATGCGGGCGATGGACGAGATCCTCGCGCTCGAGGAGGACCTCGAGCGCGCGAAGTCGACGGCGGCGGGCGAGGCCGACGAGCTCGGCCACCGCCTGCGCGAGGCGGAGCAGCGGGCGCAACGGGCGGAGGAGCGCGCCGGCCGCCTCGAGCGCGAGCGCAACGAGGTCGAGGCGCGGGCCCGCGAGGCCGCGACGAACTGGGTGCGGCGCCAGGTCAGCGGCCTCAAGGCGGAGGCGCGCCAGCGCGTCCGGGCCGAGGTCGAGCGGGTTCGCACCGAGACCGAGGCGAAGGTCCGGGCCGAGTCGGAGCAGCGGCTGCGCAAGCAGGCCGACCAGCTCCACAAGCAGGCCGAGCAGCGGATCGCCGAGGCCTCGGCGGCCTCCCCCGCGGCCGCCGGGTCGGGCGATCCCGAGCGCCTCGCGCAGGCGAGCGCCGACCGTGACGCGGCCGCCGCGGCCCTGCGCGAGGCGCTGGCGCGGATCGAGCAGGCGGAGGCGCGGGCGACCGCCGCCGAGCAGGCCCGGACCGAGGCCGAGCGGCGGGCTCGGACCGCGCCGCAGGAGCTGATCGCGAGCGAGACCGAGGGGCTGCGGCGCGAGCTGCAACTGGCCCGCGACGAGGCCGAGGAGCGGATCGCCGCGATCGAGGCGAGCGCGCTAGCCAGCGCTCGCGAGCGCGTCGCCGTGGAGACCGAGGAGGCGCTCGCGCGGGCGCGGGCGGAGGGTCGGGCCGAGGCGGAGGCGGCGCAGGCGGGGAGCGCCGAGGCGCGCTCGCGGGAGCTCGAGGAGCGCGCCCGCGCCGCCGCCCAGGCCGGGCTCGAGGAGCGGATCGCGCGGGTCGAGGACGAGGCCGCGGAGCGGATCCGGACCGAGGTCGCGGTCGCCCGCAAGGCCGCCGAGGAGCGGTTCGCCGAGCAGCTGCGCGAGCGCGAGCGCGAGCTCGAGGCCGCCCGCGCGGAGAAGGTCGAGCTGATCGAGGCCTCCGATCGCCGCCTCGACGAGATCGAGGCGCGCGCCGCCGAGGCCGCGGCACGGGTCAGCGAGGCCGAGCGCGGGCTCGCCGATGAGGCGCGCCGGCTGCGCGCGGAGGCCGAGGCGCGGATCGCCGAGGAGACGGAACGGGCGCGGGCGGCCGCGACCGAGGCCGCCGACGCGAGGGTTCGCGAGCGCGAGCGCGAGCTTGAGCTGGCGCTCGCCGAGGCCGAGCGCTCGCGGCGCGAGGCCGAGGCGCGGATCGCCGAGGCCGCCGAGCGCGAGCGGGTCGGAATCGAGGCTGCGAACGCCGGCGTCGAGGCGCGCGTCGCCGCCGCCCGCGAGGCGGCGGCGACCGAGGCCGCCCAGCAGCTTCGCGAGGAGGCCGAGCAGCAACGGATCGACGAGCTGGAGCGGCTGCGGGCCGAGCACGCGGCGGCGCTCGAGCGCGCGGTCACGGCGGCGCGCTCGCAGGTGAGCGCCGATGGAGACGAGGAGCTGCGCGCGGCCCGGGCGGCGCTCGACGCCGAGCGCGCCGAGCGCGCCGAGGCGATCGGCGCGGCCGAGCGGCGCGCGCAGGCGGCCGAGCGGCGCGCGCGGACGGCCGAGGAGGCATCGGCGGCGGCGGCCGACGGGGCACGGCTGGCCGCGGCCGCGTGGCTGCGCGGGCAGGCGAAGGCGCTGCGACGCGAGGGCGCCCGTGGCAGCGGCGATCGGGGCGACGTCGCCGCGGCGGCGCACGAGCAGGTCGAGGCCGCCGCCCGAACCGAGGTCGAGCGCGCGCTCGAGATCGAGCGCCGGCAGGCCGAGACCGCTGTCGCGGCTCAGGTCGAGGCCGCCAGACGCGAGGCCGAGGAGGCCGCCGCGGCGCGCGTCGCCGAGCTCGAGCAGGCGGCCGAGCTCGAGCGCTCGGAGCTGCGGAACGAGCTCGCCGCCGCGGCGCGGCGCGCCCAGGAGGCGGAGCTGAACGCCGCCGGCGCGCGCGAGCGGCTCGCGGCGGCGGAGGCATCGCTGCGCGCGCTCGAGGCGCGGCGACGCAGCGAGCGCTTCGACGAGGCGGAGGAGCGGATCGAGGAGGCGGCGGCGGAGGCCGAGGCGGCGAGCGCCCGGGCGAGCGCGATCTCGCCGGCGACCGAGACGACGGAGTGGGAGGCCGCCGCGGCCGAGCTGGCGCTGCCCGGCGACGAGCGGGCGTCCGAGGAAGCCGAGCCGGAGGCGCCGCAGCCCGACGCCGCCGGGGCCGAGGCCGAGGCGCGACCGGACGCCGAGCCCGAGGCCGAGGCTCAGCCGGGAAAGGACGCCGCCGAGCCCGAGGATGCCGAACCCGAGGCGCGGCCGGACACCGCCGAGCCTGAAGCCGAGGCCGAGCCCGAGGCGCGATCAGACGTCGCCGAGCCCGGAGCCGGGGCTGAGCCCGGGAAGGACGCCGCCACGCCCGGGCCGCAGCCGGACGAGACTGCGCCCGTGGCGGATGCCGCGCAGGCCGCGGCCGAGCGGGCCGAGCGGGAGCCGGACGAGGCCGAGCCCGCCCTCAGCCTCGCCACGGCCGGGGTCGAGGAGCTCCGCGGGATCGGGATGTCGGAGGCGCAGGCGAGCCGGGTGATCCGCTACCGCGACGAGCGCGGGCTGAGCAAGGTCTCCGAGCTCGAGGACGTGCCGGGCTTTCCGCGCGCGTTCGTCGACGAGCTGCGCGGCCGGATCAGCGACTGAGCGCTGCGGCCCAGCGCCCGCCCGCGCAGCGCTCGCGCGCCGCCGCCGCCGGCCCGGGCGCGGCCGCCGCCGCCGGCTCCTCGGAGCCGATCGCGCGCACGGTCGCCAGCACTGACGCCGCGAGCGCGTCGGGGTCGTAGCCGCCCTCGAGGCAGATCAGCACCGGGGCGCCGAGGTCGCGCCCGAGGTCGCGGACGGTGGCGGTCATGTCGGCGTAGTCGGCGGTCTCGACCGAGCAGGAGGCGAGCGGGTCGCCGGCGTGGGCGTCGTAGCCGGCCGAGACCACGATCAGCCCCGGGGCGAACGCGCGGCCGATCGGCACGACGACGTGCTGCAGCAGGGCGCGGAACGTCTCCCCGTCCGTCCCCGGCGGCACCGGCAGGTTGACCGTCGCCCCCGCCCCGGCTCCGGTCCCGACCTCGTCGGCGCGGCCGGTGCCGGGATAGAGCGGGCTCTGGTGGATGCTGGCGTAGAGCACGTCGCCGTCGGCGGCGAAGATCTCCGCCGTGCCGTTGCCGTGATGGACGTCCCAGTCGAGGATCAGGACCCGCTCGGCGTCGCAGGCGGCGATCGCGTGGGCGGCCGCGATCGCGGCGTTGTTGAGCAGGCAGAAGCCCATCGCGCGGCCGCGCTCGGCGTGATGGCCGGGCGGGCGCATCCCGCAGAAGGCGAACTCGGACTCGCCGGCGAGGAGCCGCTCGGCGCCGGAGACGGCGGCGCCGGCGGCCCGTAGCGCCGCCTCCCAGCTCGCGGCGACGGCGACGGTGTCGGCGTCGATCAGGCCACCGCCGGCGGCGCAGAAGCGCTCGATCCGCTCGACGTGCGCGCGATCGTGGACCCGTTCGATCGCCGCCCGGTCGGCCTCGGGGGCGGCGACGGGCTCGACCCCGGGCCAGCCCGCGGCCTCGAGCGCGGCCTCGATCGCGCGGATCCGGCCGGCGTTCTCGGGGTGTGGGCCGGTCTCGTGCTCGAGCGATGAGCGGTGACGGAAGTAGAGGCCCATGCGATCGCGGATACGGTACCCGCCACCTTGGTGGCGGATCCGAAAGCGGCTGGGCCGGGGCGCTGCGACGTCGCCGTCGTCGGCGGCGGCGCCGCCGGCCTCCACGTCGCGCTCGAGGCGGCGGCGGCGGGCGCCGGCGTGACCGTGATCTCGCGGACGCCGCTGACCGGCAGCGCCAGCTTCCGCGCCCAGGGCGGGCTCGCCGCCGCGATCGGCCCCGGCGACACGATCGACAAGCACGCAGCCGACACGCTGGCCGCCGGGCGCGGCCTCTGCGATCCGGAGGTGGTCGCGGTGCTCGTCGCCGAAGCGCCGGCCGCGGTCGAGGGGCTGATGCGCCGCGGCGTCGAGTTCGACCGCGACGCCGGCGGCGAGCTCGCGCTCGGGCTCGAGGGTGGCCACGGCGAGCGGCGGATCGTCCATGCCGGCGGCGCCGAGACCGGCCGCGCGATCACCAGCCGGCTCGCGACGCTGGTCGCCGAGCACCCCGGGATCGCGGTGCTCGAAGGGACCTCGGCGGAGGCGCTGTGGAGCGCCGGCGGCGCCTGCGTCGGCGTCGTCACCGATCGCGGCCGGCTGCGGGCCGGCGCGACGGTGCTGGCAACCGGCGGCGGCGCGGCGCTGTGGCGGCGGACGACCAACCCGCGCGGGGCGATCGGCGCCGGCTCGGTGCTCGCGGCGGAGCTCGGCGCCGAGCTCGCCGACCTCGAGCTCTGCCAGTTCCACCCGACCGCGCTGGCGCTGCCGGGCGGCGAGCTCGACGGCTGGCTGATCACCGAGGCGGTCCGCGGCGAGGGGGCGATCCTGCTCGACGCCGCCGGCGAGCGCTTCACCGACGAGCTCGCGCCCCGCGACGCGGTCTCGGCCGCGATCCTCGCCCGGATGGCGGCCGAAGGCTCGGACTCGGTCGCGCTCGACCTGCGCCCGGTCGCGCTCGAGCGCTTCCCGATGATCGTCCGCACCCTGGCCGCGGCCGGCCTCGATCCGGCCGCGGCGCCGGTCCCCGTCGCCCCCGCCTCGCATTACCTGATCGGCGGCATCCACACCGACGTCCACTGCCGCAGCAGCGTCAGCGGGCTACTCGCGGTCGGCGAGGCCGCCTGCACCGGCCTGCACGGTGCCAACCGGCTCGCCTCGAACTCGCTCAGCGAGTGCTTCGTGTTCGGCTCGCGCGCGGCGGCGGCGGCGCTCGCGAGCGGCGGCGGCGGCGGCGAGGCGCCGGCGCCCGAACGGGAAGGCCGGCGGTTCGTGGGGCCGACGGCGGCGACGCGCGCGGCGGTCTGGGAGCTCGCGGGACCGCTCCGCGATGCCGAACGGCTGCGGCGACTCGAGCGCGATCCCTACCCGCTGGCGCGGCTGATCGCCGCCTCGGCGCTGGCCCGCGAGGAGTCGCGCGGGGTTCACCGCCGCGCCGACTTCCCACGGACCGACGCGGCGCTCGATCAGCGCCACGTGATCGTCGCCGACGGCGCCGCCCCCCGGCTCGAGCGCTGGGCCGGCGACGCGCCGGCGCCGGCGGACCGCTTAACGCAGGCTTAACGAAGCGCGGGCCCCAGTTCACATCACGGCGGCAGAATCCGTGTTGCGGGGGGTTACCAGGAACCACGACGGCGGGGGGTTGAAGGTAACCCATGTACCAATTCAGTCGAGCGATCTATCGCGAGCTGGCGCCGCGACTCGCGCAGCGGGGCGGGGCGGCGGCCTGTGAGAGCAAGCAGCACATGCTGGCCGCCTGCGAGTCGACGATGAATCGGCTCGCCGTCGACCGCCGCTACTTCGCGCGGCCGACGAAGGCGCTGTTCACCGACCTGCGGAACCTGTTCCCGATCCAGGATCAGCTCCACGTCTACCGGGTCGTCGACCGCCACGTGCGGCTGGCGCTCCGCTACCTCGACTCGGTGCCGGCCGAGGAGCTCGCCGTGGCCGCCGA
>CAZCFA010000015.1:0-25132 GCA_964497825.1 uncultured Conexibacter sp. | reverse complement strand
TGCCCCTCCCACAAGCACCTCGAGGAGGACGTCGCGGCCGAGCGCGCCGCGGACGAGCAGGCCGAGGTCGCGCTGGCCGCCTGAGGCGGTGCCGGTGATGCCCCGGCGCCGGGCATCTCGATCAGAATCAGCCCGATGCAGCTCGGCGTCGACGTCGGAGGAACCTTCACCGACGCGGTGCTGCTCGACGGCGCGACCGTCCACACCGCGAAGTCGTCGACGACCCCGCGCGATCAGTCCGAGGGCGTGATCGCCGCGATCGAGGCGGTGCTCGCCGCGGCCGGCGCGACGGCGGCCGACGTCGACCACTTCGCGCACGGGATGACGGTCGGGACCAACGCGCTGCTCGAGCGCCGCGGGGCGCGGACGCTGCTGATCGCGACCGCCGGGTTCACCGACCTGCTCGAGGTCGCCCGCCAGGATCGGCCGAGCCTCTACCGGCTCTGTGAGGACCGGCCGCCGCCGCTGACGCCGCCCGATCTGCGGATCGGCGTCCGCGAGCGGGTCACGCCCGCCGGCGTCATGACCGCGCTCGGCGACGACGAGATCGAGCGCGTCGTCGCCGAGGTCCGCCGGCGCGGCCCCGAGGCGGTCGCGATCTGCCTCCTGTTCGCCCACCTCGACCCCGGCCATGAACGCCGCCTCGCCGCCGCCCTGCGGGCGGCCGAGCCCGGCCTCCACGTCTCCGCATCCTCGGAGGTGCTGCCGCGGTTCCGCGAGTACGAGCGCTGCGCGACGACGGTGCTCGACGCCTACCTGGCGCCGCTGCTCGGCCGCTACCTGGGCCGGCTGCGCGACCGCTGCCTCGAGCGCGGCCTGCCGGAGCCGGCGCTGATGCAGTCCTCGGGCGGCCTCGCCACGCTCGCGGAGGCGAGCCGCGGCGGCGCCTGGAGCGTCCTCAGCGGCCCGGCCGGAGGCGCGGTCGGCGCCGGGCTCGTCGCCGCGCTCAGCGGCGACGACGACGCGCTCGGCTTCGACATGGGCGGAACCTCCTGCGACGTCTGCGTCGTCGCCGGCGGTCGCGTCGGCCGCAGCGCCGGCCGCCAGTTCGCCGGCCGCCCGATCCAGCTGCCGATGCTCGACGTCCGCACCGTCGCCGCCGGCGGCGGCTCGGGCGCCTGGACCGATCCCGGCGGCGCGCTCCGGGTCGGGCCGCGCTCCGCCGGCGCCGAGCCCGGCCCCGCCTGCTACGGCCGCGGCGGCGAGCAGCCGACGGTCACCGACGCCAACCTGCTGCTCGGCTATCTCGGAGCCGAGGGCGGCCTCGCCGGCGGCGTCGGGCTCGACCCCGAGGCCGCCGCCGCCGCGCTGACGCCGCTCGCCGCCCGGCTCGGGCTCGACCTCGATCAGGCCGCGGAGGGGATCGTTCGCGTCGCCAACGCCGAGATGGTGCGGGCGCTGCGGGTCGTCACGGTCGAGCGCGGCATCGACCCGCGCGAGCTGGCGCTGCTGCCGTTCGGCGGCGCCGGGCCGCTGCACGCGGCGGCGATCGCCGCCGAGCTCGGGATCGGGCGGATCCTCTGCCCGCGCTCGGGCGGCGTCCTCTCGGCGCTCGGGCTGGTCGCCTCCGAGCGCCGCCGCGAGACCGCGCGCAGCGTCATGCTCGCCGGCGCCGAGCTGACGGCGGCCCGGATCGCGACCGAGGTCGAGTCGCTGGGCGAGCTCGTCGGCGCCGGCGGCGACGGCGTCAGGACCGAGGCGGCCTACGAGCTGCGCTACGCGGGCCAGTCGTTCGAGCTCGCGGTTCCCGGATCCGATGCGCCGGCGCCGGCCGAGCTCGCCGAGCGGTTCGCGGCCGAGCACGAGCGCCGCTACGGCTACCGCGAGGAGGACGGCGAGGTCGAGCTGGTCACGATCAGGCTCGCCGCGACGAGCCCGGTGGCGCCGGTCGAGGAGCTGCGGGCGCCGACCGGGGCGGCGGCGGCGCGCTCGGCGCGGCCGATGCGCTTCGCCGACGGCTGGATCGACGCCGAGGTGGTCCGCGGCGAGCCGGCCGCGGGCGAGACGGCCGCCGGCCCCTGCGCGTTCGAGCTGCCGGAGACGACGCTGCTCGTGCCGCCGGGCTGGCGCGCCGAGGTCGATCGGGCGGGGACGATCGTCGCCGAGCGGGGCGGGCCGTGAGCCGGGAGCGGTTCGACCCGATCACGCTCGCGGTGCTCGAGGGCGGGCTGCGGGCGATCTGCGACGAGATGGGCGCGGTGCTGATCCGCGCCGCGCACTCGCCCAACATCAAGGAGCGCCACGACTGCTCGACGGCGCTGTTCGTGCCCGGCGGCGAGCTCGTGATGCAGGCCGAGCACATCCCCGTCCACCTGGGCTCGATGCCGGACGCCGTCGCCGCCGTGATCGAGCTCGCGACCGAGCCCCGCGCCGGCGACCTGTGGATCCTCAACGACCCGTTCGCGGGCGGCACCCACCTGCCCGACATCACCCTCGTCTCGCCGCTCCTGTGCGGCGGCGAGCTGATCGGCTGGGCCGCCAGCCGCGCCCACCACGCCGACGTCGGCGGCCCGACTCCGGGCGGGATGCCGGCCGACTCGCGCCGGCTCGAGGAGGAGGGCGTCGTGATCTCGCCGCGGCGCGTCGGCGATGCCGAGATCCGCGCGCTCGTCGAGCGCATGCGGCATCCGCGCCAGCGGCTCGCCGACCTGCGCGCGCAGCGGGCGGCGAACCTGCTCGCCGCCGAGCGGGTCGGCGAGCTGATCGACCGCCACGGCGTCGAGCTCGTCCGCGACGGCATGGCCGCGGTGCTCGACCACGCCGAGCGCCGCGGGCGGGCGGCGATCGCGCAGCTCGCCGACGGGACCTACCGCGCCGCCGACTCGCTCGAGGCGGCCGACGGCTCGCCGGTGCCGCTGCGGGTCGCGGTCACGGTCGCCGGCGATCGGATGCGGATCGACTTCAGCGGCTCGGCGGCCGAGCTCGACGGCAACCTCAACTGCCCGCTGCCGGTGACCAGGGCGGCGGCGCTGTTCGCGGTCCGGGTCCTGACCGACCCCGACGCGCCGCCGTGCGCCGGCGGGCACCGGCCGATCACGGTCATCGCCGAGCGCGGCAGCGTCCTCGACGCCGAGCCCGGTGCCGCGGTCGCGGCCGGCAACGTCGAGACCTCGAGCCGGGTCGCCGACCTCGTGCTCGCGGCGCTCGCCGACGTCGCCGACGGCCCCGCCCAGGGCGCCGGGACGATGAACAACCTGACGCTCGCGGCGCCCGGCTTCACCTACTACGAGACGCTCGGCGGCGGCCAGGGCGCGTGCGCCGGGGCGCCGGGGCCGAGCGCCGTCCACGTGGCGATGTCGAACACGCTCAACACCCCCGTCGAGGCGCTCGAGGAGGAGCTGCCGCTGCGCGTCCGCACGGTCGCGATCCGGCGCGGCAGCGGCGGCGGCGGCCACCATCGCGGCGGCGACGGCATCGTCCGTGAGCTCGAGGCGCTGGTGCCGATGCGGTTCACGCTGATCACCGAGCGCCGGCGCGAGGGCCCGCGCGGCCGCGCCGGCGGCGCCGACGGCGCGCCCGGCCGCAACCTGATCAACGGCGAGCCGCTCGCGGCCAAGGCCGCGGGCCGGCTCGAGCCCGGCGACGTGCTGCGGATCGAGACCCCCGGCGGCGGCGGATACGGGCCGGCGGACGCCTGAGCCGCGCTCGCCGCGACCCGCCCGGGAGGCCGGGTGACATCTGCAACTTATTTGGCGTTTACGACGGCCTCGTCTAGACTCGCGGCCCGCCGAGGGCCGGAATCCGGCCCGGGCCGGGACGCCCTCGTCCGAGCTTCGCGACCGGCCTCACCCCCAAACCCGGACGAACTCAAACATGCCCATCGCGTTCAAGGAATGGTCCGTCACGGTGCGTGCCCTCGCCGAGGGCGAGCAGCTCGTCACCCTCCGCAAGGGTGGAGTCCGTGAGGAGAGCAAGGGATTCGAGCTCGAGCACGACCGATTCTTCCTCTACCCGACGTTCGACCACCAGCGCAACGACCTCGTCCGCGAGTCCCACCACCCGGAGCTGCGCCGCGCGCTCGAGGAGGGCGTCTGGCCGGACGAGGAGCCGCCGCCGCGGGCGCTGCTGCAGGACGGCGGCATCGCGCAGCCCGATCGCGTCCGGATCCGCGCCTGGGCCGAGGTCTCCGGCCACTTCACGACCGCCGACCCGCGGATCGTCGACTCGCTCTCGCCCTACCACATCTGGACCCAGGACTACGCGCGCAAGCGCCTGCGCTGGCGGCGGGAGCACCCGCTGCACGTGCTGCTGCTCAAGGTCCACCGGATCCCACGGCCGGTCACGGTTCGCGTCCGCGACGAGCACATCGGCAGCCATCCCTGGGTCGAGATCGACCGCGACCTCCCGTTCGAGGGCGTCCCGGTGATGGCGGACGACGAGTTCGACCGCGCCGCGGCGGCGATCCGCGAGACCTGCGGCAGCCCCCAGCCCGAACCTGAGCCGGCCCTCGCCTGAGCACGCGGCAGCCGGCTCCGCGGCGGCGCTCGCCCGGGCCGGGCGAACGCTGGTGCTCGGCATCGGCGGCGGCGGCGACGTCGTCGGCGCGCTGGCGCTGGCGCGCGAGATCGAGCGGGCGGGCGGCGCCGCCGAGCTCGGCGGCGTCGCTTGGGAGCGGTTCGCGATCGACCCGCACCGGCCCGGCCCGCGGCCGCTCGCCGAGCTCGACGGGATCGAACGGCTCGGCAGCGCCGACGGCGCCCTCTGCGGCCCCGACGGGCGCACCGCCGAGGGCGTTCCGCTGGCCGAGGCGGGCGTTGCCGCGCACACCGGGCGGCGGACCGCGCTGATCGACATCAACGGCGGCCCGCGCCGGATCGCGGCGGCGATCGAGGCCGCCGCCGAGCGGCTCGGCTGCGGCGCCGTCGTCCTGCTCGACGTCGGCGGCGACGCGCTCGCCGGCGGTGCCGAGCCCGGGCTGGCGAGCCCGCTCTGCGACGCGGTCGTGCTCGGCTCCGCCCGGTTGCTGCCGCCGCGGCTGGGGGCGATCGGCTGCATCTTCGGGACCGGCTGCGACGGCGAGCTGACGGCGGCCGAGGTGCTCGACCGGATCGCCCTGCTCGGCCGTGGCGGCGGCTGGCTCGGCACCCTCTCCCCCGCTCCCGAGGTCGCCCGCGAGCTGATCGAGGTCGCGGCCTCGGTGCCGACCGAGGCGAGCCTGATGGCGGCGCGCTCGGCGCTCGGCGAGCGCGGCCCGGCGCCGATCCGCGACGGCCGCCGCACGGTCGAGCTCGGCCCGCTCGCGGCGCTCGCGTTCCTGTTCGATCCCCGGGTCGCGATCGAGGACGGCGCCGCGCCGCTGGCGAAGCTGGTCGCCGGCGCCGGCTCGCTCGAGGCCGCCAACGAGGCGCTGAACGCCGCCGGCATCGGCACCGAGCTCGACTACGAGCGCCGGCGGTTCGCCGAGTCGCGCGGCTGAGCCCGCGACGCCTCGCCCGCCGAACGACGCGCCGATCGCCCGGCCGCGACCGCGATCGCGGCCGGCCGCGACTGCATACGCTTCGCCCGCCCCGCCATGCCCTGGACCGAGACCGATTCGCTCAGCTTCACCGCCCGCTTCGAGGAGGGTGACGAGGAGTGCGCGGAGCGGACCCTCGACGACCTCGAGGACCTGCGGCTGCGGCTCGAGGACCGCTTCGACAGCGCCCCCGGCGGGATCACGGTGATCCTGCACCCGCACTCCGCCTGGCTCTCGGCGGCGCACCCGTTCCTGCCGGCGGCGCGGCTGGCCTCGGCCCCGGCCGGGCGCCGCTACCTGACGGGCTGGGCGACGCGGAGCGAGCTGCACACGCTGACCGACGCGGCGCTGGAGCGGCGGGCGGCGGGGCCGGACTCGCGCCGGGCGCTGCTCGGAACCTCCTGCCGGCTGTATGCGCAGCTCGTGCTCGCCTCCCACAACGACCGGATCCCGCCACCCTGGGGCCCGCGCTACTTCTGGCGCTACCTGCGCTGGGCGTGGCTGGTCGAGGGCGGCGCCCAGTACTACGCCGGCCAGTACGGCGACTTCCGGGCCGCGGTGCTGCGGCGGATGACCGAGGGGGCGAAGCCGTCGTTCCCGCCCTCGGCGCGGGACGCGATGATCCTCGGCGGCAGCGTCTTCGAGCTGCTCGAGGAGGAGCGCGGCCGTGCCGCCTGCGACCTGCTCGTCTCGCGGCTGCCGAAGGCGGGGCCGATCGCGGCGCTGGAGACCGCGTTCGACGCCGACCTGCGGGCGATCGAGCCCGCCTGGCGCGAGCACGTCAACGAGATCAGCTCCTCGGGCCCGCGCGCTTAGCGCGCCGGCGCGCCGGCCGCCGGGCGCCAGCGCGTCGGGGCGATCGCGAAAGCTCAGGCGCCCGCGAAGGGGTCCTGCTCCAGCATCTCCTCGGAGCTCGGCAGCCCACCGCCACAACAGCGATTCGCCGTCGCGGCGAGCCAGGTCATCGCGTAGGCGCGCGGCGCGCGGCGCGCGGCCGCCTCGGTCAGCGCGCCGATCCCCTCGACGAACCCATCGCGGGGGAACGCCGCGATCACCTCGTTGACGGCGGCCGGGTCGAGCCGGTCGAGGAACAGCCCGGCTACGTCGATCCCGGTGCCCCAGTGGATCAGCGCGCACTCGGGCGAGCGCACATCGGCTATGCCGAGCGAGGTGTGAAGGGCGATGGCATCCCACAGCTCCTGCGTCTCGTCGGGTGAGAGGCCGTTCGCGGCCGCCCACTCACGCGCGGCCTCGGCCCCGTCGACCTCGAAGCGCCGCTCACCGCCGTAGCGCTCGGTCAGCCCGAGATCGTGGAGGAGCGCGGCGATATAGGCCAGCTCCTCGCGCGGCTCCAGCCCCGCCGCCGCGGTGGCGAGGGCACCGAAGACGTAGGACCGTTCGCAGTGGCGTTGGAGGAAGCGGGGGTTGTGCTCCGACGCGAACTGCTCGGCATCGCGAGCCAGCGCGCTGTCGGGAATGCGGACACCCGCAACCGTCTGCTTGCCGACGACCTTGGCCATCGTCTGCTCCTTCCATTCGGTCGGCTCGGCTCCCGTCGAGCCCGAGCTCAAGGCGATGCTAGGAGCGGTCCGCGGCCCGCACAATCGGGAGTTCTCCCCAGGTGCTGCGGTCAGCGTCGCCGGCGAAGGCCGCTTGCCAGGACCCGAACCGGCGCAGCGCGAGCGGTCGGGGTCGCCCGTGCCCGGCCAGGGTCGACGCGGAACGCTTTGCCCGGGCGGCCGGCGCGCCGGCGCGCTCAGCGGATCAGCGCGTAGATCGCGCCGGCGACGGCGCCGAACGACAGCAGGCCGGCGAGCAGGCCGGCGGCGAGCTTGAAGGCGAACCGGTTGCGCTCGTCGCCGGCGGACACGGGCGCGGGCGAGTCGGCGGCGAGCAGCGCCCGCGCCGCCTCGACGCCGCTGGCGGGGACGAGCACGTCACGGGGCCCGGCGGCGATCATGTCGGGAACGTCGAAGCCGCCGCAGCGCCGCAGAATGCTCGGGATCCCCTCCTCGAGCAGGATCCCCTGGACGAGCTCGCCCTCGGCGAGGTTGCGGACGACCGCGACGCGCTGCGGCTCGCCGCGGGCGAGCCGCGGGTGGACCTTGCGCGCCCGCCGCGCGAGCTCACCGAGCTCGGCGACGGGCTCGGCCCCGGCGGCGACGAGCGGGCTGCCGCAGTTGCGGCAGAACCGTTCGCCGCCGCGATGAGCGAGGCGGCAGCGACGACACTCGAGCTCCGGCTCAGGCGACGTCGAGATCGACCTCCTCGACGGCGCCGTCGCGGATCTCGAAGGCGCGGACGACGGGGGCGTCGGCGTCCTCGAGCGAGCAGATCAGATAGAGCGGGTCGGGCCATGCGGCGGCGAGGTTGATGTCGGTCTGGGAGGGGTAGGCCTCGCTCTTGGTGTGCGAGTGGTAGATCCCGCGCAGCTCCTCGCCGTCGGCCTCGATCCGGTTCATGATCCGCAGCTGGTCGGCCGGGTGCAGCTCGTAGCGCAGCCAGGTCGCGGCCGCGTTGCGCGCCCGGTGCACCGAGGTCAGCTCGCCGTCGCGGCCGCCGAGCAGGCCGCAGCACTCGTTCGGCAGGTCCGCGCGCGCGTGGGCGACGATCTCGTCGATCAGGCTGCGGGCGATTCTCACGTCGATGCGGGTCGCTGCTACCAGAAGTTCTGCGAGTCGACGTCCTCGATCTCGTCGACGGGCTTGGTGTAGACGCCCGAGGAGAGGTACTTCCAGCCGTCGTCGGGGATCAGGAAGACGACGTTGCCCTCGTCGAGCTCGCCCGCGATGCGGCTGGCGACGTAGGCGATCGCGCCGGAGCTGACCCCGGCGAAGACGCCCTCCTCGCGCAGCAGCTTCTGCACCCAGATGATCGAGTCCCGGTTCGAGACCATGATCTTGCGATCGAGGATCGAGAGATCGAGGATCGGCGGGATGAAGCCGTCGTCGAGCGAGCGCAGCCCGTCGACGTTCTCGCCCTGCATCGGCTCCGAGGCGACGACCCTGGTCTCCGGGTTGACCTCCTTCAGCCGCCGGCCGACGCCCATCAGGGTGCCGCCGGTGCCGAGCCCGCCGACGAACGCGGCAACCTCGTCGAGCTCCTCGAGGATCTCGGGCGCGGTGCCGTTGTAGTGGGCGAGCGGGTTCGCCTCGTTCCCGTACTGGTAGGGCATGAAGTAGGAGGGATCGCCGGCGGCGATCTCGAGCGCCAGCTCGACGGCGCCGTTGGAGCCCTTGACGCCCTCCGAGTAGACGATCTCGGCGCCGAACATGCGCAGCAGCTGGGTCCGCTCGGCGGTGACGTTGTCGGGCATCACCGCCTTCATCGCGTAGCCCTTGCGGCGGCAGACCATCGCCAGCGCGATCCCGGTGTTGCCCGAGGTCGGCTCGAGGATCGTCTGGCCGGGGCCGATCAGGCCCTCGGCCTCGGCCCGGTCGATCATCGCCTTGGCGACGCGGTCCTTGACCGAGCCGGTCGGGTTGCGGCCCTCGAGCTTGGCCCAGACGCGCACGCCGGGCTTCGGGGACAGGCGCGCGAGCTCGACCAGCGGCGTGTTGCCGATCGCCTCGAGGATGTTCTCGAACTGGCCTCCGCAGGGGCGGTTGAGCAGCTCACCGGCCATCACTTCAATAAGTGTAGTGAGTCGTCGCGGGTCGGCGGCGGTGCGCGCGACCCGCATGGGGCGGCACGAGCGGATAGGCTTTTCGATCGCGGGCCAGCATGGGGCGGGCCGGCACGATTCCCTGAAGGAGACTCTAGATGACGAAGACCCGGCTTTGGACGGTGCTGCTTCTGGTCGTCGGGCTCGCGGCGGCGATGGTCGCCGCCGGCTGCGGCAGCGACGACGACAGCACCGGCGGTACCAGCGCGACGACGGGCGAGAGCGGCACGATCGACATGTCGGGGGTGACGCTGCTCAAGGACGGCACCCTCACGGTCGGCTCCGACATCCCGTTCCCGCCGTTCGAGCAAGGCGACCCGCCCAACTACGAGGGCTTCGATATCGACCTGATCAACGCGATCGCCGACAAGCTCGGACTGCAGACGAGCATCCAGGACAAGCCGTTCGACCTGCTGCTGTCGGGCGGCGGCGGCCAGATCGACGTCGCGATCGCCGCGACCACGATCACCCCGCAGCGGGCCAAGAAGGTCGACTTCTCGGATCCCTACTTCGACGCCGAGCAGGGTCTGCTGGTCGCCGAGGGCTCCGACATCCAGACGGTCGACGACCTCTCCGGCAAGATCGTCGGCGTCCAGCAGGGCACGACCGGCCAGAGCTACGCCGAGGACAACACCGACGCGTCCGAGGTCCGTCCCTTCCCGCAGATCAACGACGCCTACAACGCGCTCAAGACCGGCCAGGTCGACGCGGTCATGAACGACCTGCCGTCGGTCCAGGACGCCGCCAAGAAGCTCGGCGGCCTCGAGGTCGTGCAGCGGTTCCCGACCGACGAGCAGTACGGGATCTACGCGGCGAAGGGCTCGCCGATCATCACCCCGATCAACGAGGCCCTGCAGCAGGTCAAGGACGAGGGCACGCTGACCGACCTCTACCAGAAGTGGTTCAAGGTCGATCCGCCTGAGGACCTCCTGCAGCCGGGTCCCGCGAAGGCGCTGAGCGGCAGCAGCTGATCGCCGCGAGGCAGGCCGTCAGACCGATCGGAGAGGGCGCCGGAGACGGCGCCCTCTCTCGTTCGCTGACGCTGCGTCGCCGCGCGGGATAGGGTGAGGGCCCCGGACGCCCCCGAGCGGCCGGGCGAGGAGGAGCCACATGGACGAGATCATCAAGCAGTACTTCGACTTCTCGGTCATGTTCGACTCCGAGAACTTCGACAAGATCCTCAACGGCTTCTGGTACACGGTCAAGCTCTCGATCATCGCCGGGATCCTGTCGCTGATCTGGGGGCTGATCCTGGCGGTGCTGCGGCAGACCCCGGGCAACTGGGGGCGGCTCGTGCGCTGGCCGACGATCGCCTACATCGACGCGTTCCGGGGGATCCCGGCGCTGCTGGTGATCCTGATCGTCTCCGGCAGCCTCGCGGCGCTCTCGGTCACCGACCTGGTGACCGGCGAGAAGGGGCCGATCCCGCAGTGGCTCGGCGTGCCGACGTGGTTCGGCCAGCCGTCGCCGTTCTGGTACGGCGTGATCGCCCTGACCCTGACCTACGGCGCCTACATGGCCGAGGTCTACCGGGCCGGCATCGAGGCGGTGCCGAACGGGCAGATGGAGGCGGCGCGCTCGCTCGGGATGAGCCACGGGCAGGCGATGCGCAAGGTGATCGTCCCGCAGGCCGTGCGCAAGGTGATCCCGCCGCTGCTCAACGACTTCATCGCGCTGACCAAGGACACGACGCTGGTCAGCGTGATCGGCCTGCAGGAGGTCGTGCTCGCCGGCCGCGACATCCAGTCGGCGACGTTCAACTCCTCGGCGCTGACCCTGGGCGCGCTGCTGTTCCTGCTGGTGACGATCCCGATGGCGCGCGGCGTCGACGTGCTGATCGCCAGGCAGCAGGCGAAGTTCCAGCGAGGGCTGGCATGAGCGCCGCGCCGGCCGCGGCGTCGAACGGCGCGATGCTGGAGCTTCAGGGGGTGAAGAAGCGGTTCGGCGATCTGCAGGTGATCGACGGCGTCGATTTGACGATCGAGCGCGGTCAGGTCGTCTGCGTGATCGGGCCCAGCGGCTCCGGCAAGAGCACGCTGCTGCGCTGCATCAACCTGCTGGCGCCGCCCGAGGAGGGACGGATCCTGCTTGAGGGCGAGGAGATCACCAACCGCGGCAAGGATGGGCTCGACTTCGTTCGCCGCCGGGTCGGGATGGTGTTCCAGCAGTTCAACCTGTTCCCGCACAAGAACGCGCTCGAGAACGTCACCCTGGGGCCGGCGACGGTGCTCGATCGCTCCAAGGACGACTGCCGGCAGCGCGGCAGCGAGCTGCTCGGCCGGGTCGGGCTCGCCGACAAGCTCGGCGAGTACCCCGAGCGGCTGTCGGGCGGCCAGCAGCAGCGGGTCGCGATCGCGCGGGCGCTGGCGATGGAGCCGCACGTGATGCTGTTCGACGAGGTCACCAGCGCGCTCGACCCCGAGCTCGTCAAGGAGGTGCTCGACGTGATGCGCGAGCTCGCCTCGGAGGGGATGACGATGATCGTCGTGACCCACGAGATGCACTTCGCCCGCGACGTCGCCGACCAGGTGATCTTCATGGACGGCGGCAAGATCGTCGAGCAGGGGGCGCCCGGCAGCGTGCTCGACGACCCGCGGCAGGAGCGGACCCAGAGGTTCCTCGGCCTCGTGCTCGACTCCTAGCCGGGCGCCGGTTGCCGGTTGCCGGTTGCGGCGCGGGGCCGCTACCATCGCGCGCTCGTGTCCCGATCATCCACATGGGGATGGGGGGCGTCGAGGCGGGCTCGGACGTTGGCGGCGGCGCTGGCGGCGCTGGCGCTCGTCGCGCTCGGCTCGCCCGCAGGCTCATCGGCCCAGCCGCAGGCCCCGCCGGGGTTCTTCGGCGTCAACGCGAGCGGCTACGAGCCCGGCGACTTCGCGCGGATGGCGGCCGCCGGCGCCGGCGTCACCCGCAACGTCTTCCCCTTCCAGCTGCTCAAGCACGGGCGCCAGCAGCCCTACAACTGGAGCTACTCCGACCTCTACGTGCAGCAGACCGCGATCGCCGGGATCGAGCTGGTGCCGATGATCTACGGGGCGCCGCCGTGGATCTCGAAGAAGCTCAAGCAGACCGTCTACAAGGGCGAGGCGAAACGGGAATGGCGCGGCCTGCTGGTCGCGCTGGTCCAGCGCTATGGCCCGGGCGGATCGTTCTGGGCCGAGAACCCCTACACGCCCTACCGCCCGATCCGGATCTGGCAGATCTGGAACGAGCCGAACTCGATCACCTGGTGGGGGCCGCGACCGAAGCCGACCCAGTACGCCAAGGTGCTGGTCCGCTCGGCGAAGGCGATCCACTCGGTCGATCCCGGCGCCGAGATCATGACCGCCGGGATCGTCGCCCGGCCCAGCAACCGGCACGCGATCGCGGGCACGAAGTACCTGAAGCGGCTGTTCGGCGCCCGCGGCGTCAAGCGCGCCGTCGACATCGTCGCCTACCACCCGTTCGCGGAATCGGTCAACGGGATCCGGCGCCAGCTCAAGGCCGCGCGGCGGACCCTGAAGCGACGCCGGGCCCGGACGACGCCGATCTGGGCGACCGAGATCGGCTGGGGGTCGAAGGGCAAGAAGCACCAGCCGCTGATCAAGCGCCCGGGCGCCCAGAACCGCGCCCTGCGCGACCTGATGGAGATGGCGATCGCCCAGCGCCGCAGGCTCGGGCTCGAGCGATTGCTCTGGTTCCAGTGGCGCGACACGCCGTCCGACCTCTGCCGCTGGTGCCGGACCTCGGGGCTGCTCGAGACCGACGGCCAGCCGAAGCGACTGCTCGACACGTTCGCCGCGATCGCCGGCCGCTGAGCCGCGCGGCCCGGCGCCATCTAAGTTGCCGGGCGTGAGCGCCGCGCTCGACATCGTCATCGTCTCCTACCGCGGCGCGGCGCTGCTGCGGCGCTGCCTGGCGTCGCTGCGCGAGCACGCGGCCGCGCCGTGGGCGGCGGTGACGGTCGTCGACAACGCCTCCGGCGACGGCACCGCGGAGATGGTCGCCGCCGAGTTCCCCGAGGTGCGGCTGCTGGCCCAGAGCCGCAACCTCGGCTTCGCGCGGGCGCAGAACCTCGGCATCGCGACCGGCAGCGGCGCCGCCGTCCTCGTCCTCAACCCCGACACCGCGGTCGAGGCCGGGACCCTGGAGCCGCTGATCGAGCGGCTCGCCGAGGACGCGCGGATCGGCTGCGTCGGGCCGGCGCTGATCCGCGAGGACGGCAGCTTCGACCACGCGGCGCGGCGCTCGTTCCCGACGCCGCTGAGCGCGCTCGGCCACTTCAGCGGGATCGGCCGCCGCAGCGAGCGCGGCCCGCTCGCCGCCTACCGGGCGCCGGAGGTCGAGCGCGGGCCCGTCGACGCCGTCAACGGCGCCTTCATGATGCTGCGCCGGTCCGCGTTCGAGCAGGTCGGCGGCTTCGACGAGGGCTACTGGATGTACATGGAGGACCTCGACCTCTGCCGGCGGCTCGCCGACGCCGGCTGGATCACCTTCTACGAGCCGCGGTCGCGGGCGATCCACACCAAGGCCGGCAGCACCGAGGGTCGCCGCGGGCCGAAGCTCAACATCGCCTTCCACCGCGGCATGGGCCGCTTCTACCGCCGCCACCAGGCGCCCGGCAACAACGCCCTGACCAACCTCGCCGTCTACGCCGGCATCGCGCTCAAGCTGGCGGTCTCGCTCGCCCGCGAGGCGCTGCGGCGCGACTGAGCCCGCGGCCTACCGGCGCGCCGCCAGCCGCCGCCGGCGCGCGAGCCGGCGGCCGAGGTTGCGGAGCAGCGGCGAGCCGCCGCCGGCCGCCGCCAGGTCGGCCGGGTAGGGCAGCGGCGCCGTCCCCGCGCCCGCCCGCCAGCCCCGGGCGCGCCCGCGGACGCCGGCGACGTTGCGATCGATCACCGCCTGCCCGGCGCAGATCACTGTCTCGCGGGCAAGCACCGAGGCGATCCGGCGCGGCGCGCCCATCACGCCCCACTTGCGCAGCGTGTAGCCCCTCCCCCAGCCGGTCAGGTAGTTCTTCGCCGCCGAGCCGGAGCCGAGCGTCGCCGAGTGCTCGTGGGTGCCGCCGGCGTCGGCCGCCAGCCGGCAGCGCCCGCCGGCGCGCCGCAGCCGCAGCACCAGGTCGACGTCCTCCCAGTAGGCGAAGATCCGCTCGTCGAAGCCGCCGACCTCGAGGAACGCGCGGCGGTCGAAGGCGGCGGCCGCGGCCGAGGGGCCGATCGGGTCCGGCGGCGGCTCGGCGAGGACGGTCAGCGGGTAGCCGTTCAGGTAGTCGTAGACGAGCAGGGTCTGATCGAGCTCCATCCCGGCGCTGTCGATCAGCTCCGGGTCGGCGACGTCGCGCATCACGCTCGCGGCCATCACGACCCCGGCGCCGGGGTCGAGCGCGGCGACGACGCGCTCGACGTAATCGCGGTCGCAGACGCAGTCGTCGTTGATCAGCACCAGCGCGTCCGTCGACGCCTCGCGCGCCGCGAGGTTGACCGGGACCGAGAACCCGGCGTTGCGCTCGAGCCGGATCGAGCGGGCGCAGCCGTAGCCGGCACAGAGCTCGCCGACGGCGCCACCCGGCGAGCCGTTGTCGACGACGATCGTCTCGTGGCCGGCGGTCTGCGCCGCGAGCGAGTCGAGCAGCCGCCGGAGCCGCGACACGGGCCCGCGCGTGGCCACGATCACGGTTGCCGCCGGCGGCCGCTGTCCCACGTCGCCGGGTCCCGGCCTAGGAGGCGCCGGTCCCCCGCAGGACGGCGGGGACGGTGTGGATCATGATCCGCAGGTCGCGGGCCAGCGAGGCGTTCTCGACGTAGTCGAGCTCGACCGCGATCCGCTCCTCGAAGGTCAGCTCGCCGCGGCCGAAGACCTGCATCGGTCCGGTCACGCCGGGCTTGACCGCGAGCCGGGCGAGGGCGTCGCCCGAGTAGCGCGCGGCGAGCTCGACCTGCTCGGGCCGCGGACCGACGATGCTCATCTCGCCGAACAGGACGTTGAACAGCTGCGGGACCTCGTCGAGGCTGTAGCGGCGCAGGGTCGCGCCGACGCGGGTGACCCGGGGATCGTCGCGGAGCTTGAACATCGGGTCGGCGAGGAGCTGCAGGTCGACCAGCTCCGGGAGCTGGGCCTCGGCGTCGGCGGCCATCGTCCGCAGCTTGTACATGCGGAACGGGCGCCGGTCGCGCCCGGCTCGGATCTGGGAGAAGAAGACCGGCCCGGGGCTGTCGCGCTTGATCGCGATCGCGATCACGGCCAGGAACGGGGCGAAGACGACGAGGCCGACGGCGGCGATCACGAGATCGCTGATCCGCTTGATCACGAGCGAGGAGCGGGACTGGTCCCAGGTGTTGTACTCGAGGATCGGCAGGTCGGCGAGCTGCGCGGTCCGATCGGTCGGAAGCGCCCGCGCCCGCAACGGCGAGACGACGCTGAGCTTGACCTGGCGGCGCCTGCAGATCGCCTTCAGGTCGCCGATCAGGTCGATCTCGGCGCCGCTCGCCGCGACGACGATCCGGTCGACCCCGAGCGCCAGCGAGTTCAGCTCCTCCTCGCGCGAGCGGCCGTCGTCGAGGTCGGAGATCAGCATCTCGGTCGCGAGCTCGAGGTGCATGTCGCGGAACATGCCGACCTTGCGCCGCAGCGACTCGAGCACGACCGGGTCACCGATCACGCCGACGAGCTCGGGTGGGGTCGCGCGCCACCAGGCCCAGCGGGCGAAGCCGCGCAGGGCGATCGCCAGCAGCGCGGCGACGACGAACAGGGCGATGATCGTGATCCCGGTGACCGTGCCGGCCGGCGTCAGCGGCAGCAGCAGCGCCACGGTCGCGGTCAGCGTCGCCGCCCAGGCGAGGATCGCCGGCACCTCATCGGCGGTCAGGTGCCGCATCGCCCGATGGTCGCGGTCGTAGAGGCCGAAAAGCTTCGCGACCAGCGGCCACAGCGGCAGGAACGCGAGCGGCCACGCGGTGCCGGTCGCCGGGACCGCGATCGCGGCCGTCGCCAAGAGGCCGGCGACAGTGTCGGCGAGCGCGAGCATGCGGCGCCGGCGCGCATCGCGCCACCAGCGTCCCTGCGCGATCGCGGCATCGACGCTGACCGGCACGGCGAGCGACTCGCCGCCGCTCACCTCGCCAACAATCCGCTTCTGCTCCATCGTGTCGGAAATCCTGTCTTCTCCCTGCCCCGCCGGGGGCGCGTCGCGGCCGCTTTCAGGCGAGAGGGAGGATAGACCGGGGGCGGGCGAAGCCGGCGCCTCGCGGTCAGCCGGCCCGGCCCTGGGCGCCGAGCTCGACGGCGCGGCGGCGGTAGGCCTCGCCGGCGTCGCGGTCGCCACGCCGTTCCCGCAGCTCGGCCGCCAGCGACCAGGCGGGCACGCTGTCGGGGCTGCGCCGGATCGCCTCCTCGGTCGCCGCCAGCGACGCGTCGAGGTTGCCGCCGGTGAGCTCGGCCGCCGCCAGCCGCAGCCACGGCTCGCTCGCCCAGGGCGTCACCGCCGCCGCCGAGCGGGCGGCGACCGCGGCGTCGTTGAGGCGACCGGCGGCGAGCGCATCGGCGCCCTGCTGCAGTCGCAAGCTGCTGACCGCGAGCACGCCGCCGGCCCAGATCGCCGGCACGGCGACGGCGAGCGCGGCGAGCGCGAGCGCCCGTCGCGAGATCGGCGGCAGCCAGCGCAGCAGGCGCCGCGGCTCGGCGAGCCCGCAGCCGATGCCGAGCGTGACCAGCACCGGCACCGCGACCGCCGGGACCTGCCAGGTCCAGTCGATCGCGAACCCCGGCAGCGCCGCCGCGAGCAGGCCGGCGGCCGGCGCCGCTCCCTCGCCCGGGCCGGCGCCGCGAACGCGCGCGACCGCGCAGGCGATCGCGATCGCGGCGAAGCCGGCGAGGCAGGCGAAGCCCGCGAGCCCGAGCTCGGCGAGGACCTCGATCGGCTCGGAGTGGGCGTTGCCCGCCGCCGTGCTCATCGTGCCGTGCAGGTTCCAGTAGCCGGCGAATCCGCCGGCGCCGATCCCGTGCAGCGGCTGCTCGGTGAACGCGTCGAGCGCGGCCTCCCAGATCTGGGCGCGGCCGGAGCCGGAGGCGGAGACGAGCCCGGTCGCACGGTCGTTGCCGGCCGAGGTGGCGGCGTCGTTTCCGGCGGTGATGTCGTCGATCAGCGCCGATGGGCCCGCCGCGAGGATCAGGATCGTGAGCGCCGCGGCCGCGGCCGCGAGGACCGAGCGCAGCCGCGGCGCGATCGACAGCGGGCGCGAGCGGCCGAGCGGCTCGATCAGGCGGCCGCCGAGCAGCAGCGCGAACCCGATCCCGGCCAGCAGCGCGGCCAGGGCGGCGAGCTCGGGGCCTCCCGGGGTGCCGTCGCCGGGGCTGTCGATCAACCCGGTCGCGAGGCTGGCGACGACCACGGCCGGGGCCGAGGCGGCGAGGCCGGTGAGCGCCGCGGCGAGCACGCGGCGGCGCTCGGCGGCGCAGCCGACCGTCACCGCGAGGCCGATCACGGTCGCGAGCACGGCGCCGCGCGAGGAGGTCAGGTAGCCGGCCGCGATCAGCGGCGGAAAGCCGGCGAGCGCGAGGCCGGCGAGCCGCGGCGAGCGGGCCCGCGCCGCGAGCCAGCAGAGCGGCGGCAGCGACAGCGCCATCAGCGCCCCGAGCGCGTTCCAGTAGCCGAGCGGGAAGCTGAGCCGGCCGGCGGCGGTCGGCAGCTCGGCGACGAGGGCGGCGTCGCCGGCGCCGATGCCGAGCAGGCGCGAGCCGAGCGCGACGAGGGCGACGAGCACGCCCCCGACCGCGAAGCCGGCGAGGACGGGGACGGCGCGGTCGCGGCGCGCGAGCACGCCGGCGAGCATGAAGATGCCGAGGTAGCCCGCCAGCCGCACCGCCTCGTCGAAGGCCGACTCGTCGCTGTCGGTCCAGCCGAGCGAGAGCAGGGCGACGGCGAGCAGGGCCAGCAGGCAGGCACCGGCCGCGAACAGCGGGGGCAGCGGCTCGCGCAGCGGCAGCCGGCCGACCAGGACGAGGGCGACGATCAGCAGCCAGACGAGGCCGGTGGCGACGCCGAGCGCGACGCCGCCGAAGCCGCCGCCGGCGAGCGCCAGCGACAGCACCGCGGCGGCGGCGAGCGCCCCGGTGAGGAGGCCGGCATGGGAGATCGTGCGTGTCACTACGCTTCGGCGACGCCGATGGCCCGCGCGCAGCATTCTAGGAGCCGCCGTGGCGCCGCCGCAGTTGCGGCGGCGGCCGTCGTGCTGCTGCTGATCCCGGCCGCCGCCGGCGCGACGGCGGCGATCGACGAGTACTCGCTCGGGCAGGTCGGGGGCCAGAGCCCGGCCCCCGAGGACGTCCAGCGCGAGGCCGGCGGCAGCTCCCGGACCGACCCCGTCCAGCGCGGGGTGCTGGGCGAGAACGAGGCGCAGAGCCCGCTGGCGGCGGCGAGCGCGATCATCCTGCCCGGCCTCGGCGTGGCGCTGCTGCTGGGCGGCGGGCTCGTGCTGGCGGCGCGGAGCCGGTCGCGGCGGGGCGGCGCTTGAAGCGGCTGCCGCTGCTCGCGACCGCCGTCGCCGTCCTCGCGATCGGGTCGGCCCTCGGCGCCTGCGGCGACTCCGGCGACGACGGCGCGAGGATCGGCGGCGACTACGGGGCCTTCTTCGGCATCGCCCCGAGTGAGGTGCCCAACGACGCCGACCTGGCGCGGATGACGGCCGGCGGGATCGGCAGCTACCACCTGCAGCTGTCGTGGCAGACCGTCGAGAAGGTCAAGGGCATCTACGACTGGTCCGCCTACGACACCGAGTTCACGCGGCTCGCCCAGCACGGGATCGAGCCGGTCCCCTACGTGATCGGGACGGCCGCCGCCTACGAGGACAGCAGCACGATCCCGCCGACCGACGATCCGAAGGCGTTCGACGCCTGGGCCGACTTCCTCAAGGCGGCCGTCGCGCGCTACGGCCCCGACGGAAACCTGTGGAAGGCGCTCGAGATCAGCAACGCCGACCTGGAGCCGCGGCCGGCCCACGTCTGGGAGATCTGGAACGAGCCGAACTCGGCGGTGTTCTGGTCGCCGGCCCCCGACCCCGACGCCTACGCGAAGCTGCTGAAGCGCTCGTCGCGGGTGATCAAGGGCGTCGATCCGGAGGCGAAGGTGATGTCCGCGGGCATGTTCATCACGCCGCAGTCGGAGGGCGCGATCAACTCGATCGACTTCCTGCGCGAGGTCTACGAGCACCGCGGGATCGATGACGCGATCGACGTCGTCGGCATCCACCCCTACGGCCCCGACACCGAGGCGGTGATCGATCAGGTCGACAAGACGCGGGCGCTGGTCGACGAGGTCGGCGACGGCGCCGACCTCTGGGTGACCGAGGTCGGCTGGGGCTCGAACCCCGACGCGGGCAAGGACCTCGGCAAGACGCCCGAGCAGCAGGGCGAGCTGCTCGCCTCGACGCTGGGGACGATGCTCGACCGGCGCGAGCAGCTCCGGCTCGACGGCGTCATCTGGTTCACCTGGCGCGACGTCGACACCGGCGTCGCCTGCGCCTGGTGCGCGAGCGCGGGCCTCGTTGACGGCGACCGCGACAGCAAGCCCGCCTGGATCGCCTTCACCGACCTGACCGGCGGCGACCCGGGCTGAGCCGGCGCGCGCGGCAGGTCGGCCGGGATGCGGGCCCGCCGCCGACGCGCTCTGGCCAAGCGGATCAAGGACGCAGGAGGCGCCGCGGCCACGCGGGCCGCAAGCCGACGAGGACGCCGAGCGGCGCCGGTCGGGGCGCGTCAGCCACCGGCCATCGCCGGGAGGATGACGACGGTGTCGCCCTCGCCGGCGGCGGTGCCGAGGCCGTCGAGCAGCCGCACGTCCTCGTCGTTGAGGTAGACGTTGACGTAGCGGTTGAGCTCGCCGGCATCGTCGAAGAGCTGGCCCTGCAGGCTCGGGTGGGCCTCGGTCAGCGCCCGCAGGATCGCGCCGACATCAGCGCCCTCGGCCTCAACGACCGCCTGGCCGCCGGTCTGGGCGCGGAGCACGGGTGGGATCTTGACGTTCGGCATCGGCTGCAATCTAACCGGCGGCGCCGGCCGACGCCACGGTCGGGATCCGCAGGTTCGACATCGCGGGGAATCGAGCCGCCGGCGCTAGCCCTGGCAGAACAGCTCGTAGTCGGGGAACTTGCCGAGGTCCTCGTCGGCGACCTTGGCCGCGTTCGGCCCGCAGATCGGGCAATCGGGGTCGCGCTTGACCTTGAGCTCGGTGAACTCGGTGCCGAGCGCCTCGAACAGCAGCAGCCGGCCGACCAGCGGCGTGCCGGCGCCGGTGATCAGCTTGAACACCTCGAGCGACTGCAGCATCCCCATGATCCCCGGCAGCACGCCGAGCACGCCGGCGGCGCCGCAGCTCGGCGCCAGCTCGGGCGGCGGCGGCGTCGGATAGAGGCAGCGGTAGCAGGGCCCCTCGAACGGGACGAAGGTCGAGATCTGGCCGTCGAAGGAGAGGATCGACGCCGAGACCACCGGCTTGTTGAGCCGCACCGAGGCGTCGTTGAGCAGGTAGCGGGTCGGGAAGTTGTCGGTGCCGTCGACGATCACGTCGTAGGGCTCGAGCAGCTCGATCACGTTGGCTGCATCGAGCCGGGCCTGGTGCTCGACGACCTCGACGTCGGGGTTCAGCGCCTCGATCGCCTTGCGGGCGGACTCGGTCTTGGCCATGCCGATGCTGGCGGTGCTGTGGATCACCTGGCGCTGCAGGTTCGAGGCGTCGACGACGTCGTCGTCGATCAGGCCGAGCGTGCCGACCCCGGCGGCGGCGAGGTAGAGCGCGGTCGGCGAGCCGAGCCCGCCGGCGCCGAGCAGCAGCACCTTCGAGTCAAGCAGCTTGAGCTGGCCCTCGAGCCCGATCTCGGGAACGAGCAGGTGGCGCGAGTAGCGCTCCTTCTGGTCCTGGCTGAGCGCCCGCGGGGTCACGACCGGCAGGCCGCGATCGCGCCACAGCGTGATCCCGCCGGCCATCGAGGCGACGTCCTCGTAGCCGAGGTCCTCGGCCATCGTCTTCGCGGCGAAGACGGAGCGGACGCCCGAGGCGCAGTAGAGGATCACGCGCTGGGAGCGATCGGGCACGAGCTGCTCGATCCGGGTCTCGAGGTGGCCGCGAGGCACGTGCACGGCGCCCTCGATGTGGCGCTCCTCGAACTCGTGCTGCTCGCGGACGTCGACGAGGACGGCGGGATGATCGTCGCGGGCGGCCTCCTCGCCGGCCGCGGCCGGCTGCACCTCCTCGATCGTCTCCTTGGCGCGGCTCAGCAGGTCGGCGCCCGAGGCGCGATGCGTGGTCGTGTCCGGTGATCCCATTACTTCAGAAAGTATAGCGATGCTTGCAGCTAGTCGAGGTCGGGGCGGTCGGACGGCAGCGGACGGCTGGTGCGCGGACGCTGATCGACCCTTACCTGGCGGGCGATGAGATGGGCTGCCCAGAGCATGACTTCCTCCTTGGCGGGATGATGTGACCAGCCATCAACTTAAGGTGGTTAGCATGACTTGTCAAGTTGTTTAGCCGGTCATATCGGAGTACGCTCGTGCCGAGCCGATGAACGTCCCCGAGCTGCAACGGCAAGTCGAGTACAAGTTCGCTCCCGAGCCGCTGCTCGCCGTCCAGGCGCTTGCCAACACCTACTCGTTCGAGGACGACGAGGAGCGGCTCGGCGATCGTGAGGCGGCCCGCCGCTGGCTCGTCGAGTCGGGCCTTGCCGCTCCCGGCGTCGAGGTCGGCGGCGCCGACCTCGAGCGGCGCCGCGAGCTGCGCCGGCTGATCCGCGGCGTGCTCGAGGCCGACGCCGACCGCGACCGCGACGGGCTCGCCGGGCTCGCCGCCGCCCACCCGGCGCCGCTCGCGGTCACCGCTGCCGGCGAGCTCGCGCTCGATCTGGGCCCGGCCCGCTCGGTCGACGGCTTCGTCGCCCAGATCCTCGGGATCATGCTCGTGGCGCGGGTCGAGGGCAAGCTCGAGCGGCTCAAGATCTGCGCCAGCGACGAGTGCCGCTGGGCCTTCTACGACTCCTCGAAGAACCGCAGCGGCACCTGGTGCCGGATGGAGGAGTGCGGCAACCGGGTCAAGAACCGCCGCTACCGCGCCCGCCGCGCGCGGTCCTGAGCGCCGGCGCTACAGCGACGGCCGCATCTGCCGCAGCCGCCTGACCCGCTCCTCGATCGGCGGGTGGGTGCTGAACAGCGCCGCCATCCCCTTGGCCGAGAACGGCTTGACGATGTAGAGGCACTCGGTCGCCTGGTTGACCTGCATCGGCGAATCCTTGGCGCCCTGCTCGAGCCGCAGCAGCGCCGAGGCGAGGCTCTCGGGATCGCCGCTGATCTGGGCGCCGGTGGCGTCGGCGGAGAACTCGCGCTGGCGCGAGATCGCGAGCTGGATGATCGACGCCGCGATCGGCGCCAGCAGGACGAGCAGCAGTGAGGCGATCAGCCCGACCGGGCTGTCGTCGTCGCCGCCGAACCACAGCAGCATGTACCCGAGGTAGGTGATCGCGCCGCCGATCGCGGCGGCGACCGCCTGCGTCAGCGTGTCGCGGTTGCGAATGTGGGCGAGCTCGTGGGAGATGACGCCGCGCAGCTCGGTCGGCGACAGGAGCTGGGTGATGCCGGCGGTGACGGCGACCGCGGCGTGGTCGGGGTTGCGGCCGGTCGCGAACGCGTTCGCCTGCGCCTGCGGGATCACGTAGAGGCGCGGCATCGGCATCTTCGCGGCGGTGGTCAGCTCGCGCACCATCTCGTAGATCTGCGGCGCCTGCTCCTCGCTCATCGGCTGCGCGCCGCTCATCTTCAGCGCGATCCGGTCGCTGAACCAGTAGGTGCCGAGGTTGATCGCGAGCGCGATGAAGAGGAAGACGAGCGCCGTGCTCGCGCCGCCGATCGCGAAGCCGATCGCGACCAGGATCCCTGCCAGCAGGGCGAGCAGGGCCGTGGTCCTGAGGCCTGCCGCGAGGTTGGAGCTGCGGGTCGTCTGCATTTTCGGGATTCCCTCCTGAGGGGATGGACAGCGGGTGTCGAATAGTGCCAAACGGCGGTAAGCGACCGCTAAGGACGCTAAGGGACGGGCCGCGATCAGCCGATCCGGACCCCGGGAACGATATGCGCCGCGGAACCCTCCTCACCCAGGTCCTGATCGTCAACCTGCTGCTGGTCGCGGCGGCGGTCGTCGCCGCCTCGATCGCGTCGAACCCCGAGAGCGTCTTTCGCGGCACCGCGACCGGGCTCGTGCTCGGCTTCGCGGTCGCCGCGACGGTCGCCGTCAACGTCTACCTGCTGTCGGTCCGGTTCGCGCCGCTCGAGGACCTCGTCGAGGAGATGGAGCACGCCGACCTGACCCGGCCGTCGCCCTCGCGCCAGCTCGCCGAGCCCGCCGGACCCGAGGAGGTGCAACGGATCTCCCGCTCGTTCCGCGAGATGCTCGAGCGGCTCGAGACCGAGCGCCGGCAGGCGGCCAAGGACGCGCTCGGCGCGCAGGAGCGCGAGCGGGCGCGAATCGCGCTCGACCTCCACGACGAGGTCAACCAGGCGCTGACCGGGCTGCTGCTGCGGCTCGGGGCGCTGCGGCGCCAGGCGCCGCCGGGTCTCGAGGCGGAGCTGGCCGAGACCAACGCCGTCGCGACCCAGGCGATGGAGGAGCTGCTGACGATCGCGCGGCGGCTGCGGCCGACGATGCTCGACGACATCGGGCTCGAGGCGGCGCTGCGATCGCTGGTCGCCGAGATCGGCGAGCGGGCGGGGATCGGCGCCGCGTTCGAGTCCGAGGGCGATCTCGCCGCGGTGCCCGAGGAGGTCCAGCTCGTCGCCTACCGCGTCGCCCAGGAGGCGCTCAGCAACAGCGTCCAGCACGGCTCGCCCCGGCACGTCCGGGTGCGGCTGCTCGGCGGCGAGCGGACGATCGAGCTGCGCGTCTCCGACGACGGCCCCGGGTTCGACCCGGCGACGCTCGAGCCCGGCCTCGGGATCGGCGGGATGCGCGAGCGGGCGCTGCTCTGCGGGGGCACGCTCGAGATCGAGTCGGCGCCCGCCGCCGGGACGCGGGTAACGCTTCGCGCCTGATCTGCCGATAGGGGTCCCGATGCAGCGTTTCGACGACCGAGCCCAGCGCCCCGAGGCGGGTCGACCGTGAAGGTCCTGATCGCCGACGACCACGGGATCGTCCGCTCCGGGCTGCGCAAGCTGCTCGAGAGCGAGGACGGGATCGAGGTCGTCGGCGAGGCCTGCGACGGCGCCGAGGCGCGCGAGATGGCGCTCGAGCTGCGCCCCGACCTGGCGATCCTCGACGTGAAGATGCCGCAGCGCAGCGGGCTCGAGGCGACGCGCGAGATCCGCAGCGAGGCCCCCGACGTCTCGATCCTGATCCTCTCGATGCACGAGGAGGAGCGCTACCTGTTCGAGGCGCTGAAGGCGGGCGCCTCGGGCTACGTGCTCAAGCGCGCCGCCGACAGCGACCTGATCGACGCGATCCACGCGATCGAGCGCGGCGAGCCGTTCCTGACGCCGGAGGCGCAGCAGGCGCTGATCCGCGACGTGCTCGGCGAGGGCCACGGCGAGCACGAGGAGCTGACCCCGCGCGAGGAGCAGGTGGTCAAGCTGGTCGCCGAGGCGCACACCAACAAGGAGATCGCCGAGCTGCTCGGCCTGGCCGAGAAGACGGCCGAGAACCACCGCTCGAACGCGATGCGCAAGCTCGGCATGCGCGACCGGGTCGAGCTCGTTCGCTACGCCATCCGCCGCGGCCTCGTCGAGCCCTGACGGGCCGGGAGGGCGCCTGCCGTCGTCCTCGTCGGCTCATGGCCCACCGGCCACCTCGCCTCCTGCGTCCTCGGCAGCCGCCCTCCCGGCCTCGTCAGGCCGCCGTCGTCCTCGTCGGCTCATGGCCCACCGGCCAGCTCGCCTCCTGCGTCCTCGGCAGCCGCCCTCCCGGCCTCGTCAGGCCGCCGTCGTCCTCGTCGGCTCATGGCCCACCGGCCAGCTCGCCTCCTGCGTCCTCGGCAGCCGCCCTCCCGGCCTCGTCAGGCCGCCGTCGT
>CAZCFA010000014.1:6564-45102 GCA_964497825.1 uncultured Conexibacter sp. | reverse complement strand
GCGCGTGGTCGGAGCCTGCGCCCCGGCTCGCGGTCGGCGAGCCGATTAGCCCCGGGGTCCTGGGTGGGTCCCCCGCTCTCCATTGCGGAGACTCGGCGTCGGTGTGTTTCGAGGGCGGCACTCTAGCGCAATCATGAGCGGAATGCGAAGGAACGCTAAGAACCGCGTCCGCGTGTAGGTTGCGGCCGATGCGGATCGAGGGCAAGCGGACGCTGCTTACCGGCGCCACCGGCGGCCTCGGGCGGGCGATCGCGGCGGCGCTGGCGGCGGCCGGCGCCGAGCTCGTGCTCTCCTCGCGCAAGCGCGACGAGCTCGAGGCGCTGGCGCTCGAGCTGCCGGGGGAGGGGCACGCGGTCGCCGTCAGCGACCTCGCCGAGCCGGGCGCCGCCGAGGCGCTCGCCACCGCCGCCGGCCGCGTCGATTTGCTCGTCGCCAACGCCGGCCTGCCCGCTTCGGGCTGGATCGAGGAGTTCACGCCGGCGCAGATCTCGCGCGCCGTCCGCGTCAACCTCGAGGCGCCGATGATCCTCGCCCGGTTGCTGATGGGGCCGATGGTGGAGCGCGGCGAGGGCCACCTCGTCTTCGTCTCCTCGCTCGCCGGCAAGGTCGCCTCGCCGCGCGCGTCGCTCTACAACGGCACCAAGTTCGGCCTTCGCGGCTTCGCGCTGGCGCTGCGCGAGGACCTCGCCGGCGACGGGACCGGGGTCGGCGCCTCGGTCGTGCTGCCCGGCTTCGTCCGCGACGCTGGGATGTTCGCCGACGCCGGCGGCAGGACGCCGTCCGGGGTCGGCACGGCGACGCCCGAGCAGGTCGCGGCGGGCGTGATCCGGGCGGTCGAGAGCGACCGCGCCGAGGTCATGGTCGCGCCGATCCAGCAGCGCGCGCTCGCCCAGCTCGCACACGCCTTCCCCGCCGCCTCGATGCGGTTCCAGCGCGGCGGCGGCACGAGGATCGCCGAGAAGCTGGCCCGGGGCCAGGTCGACAAGCGGTAGCCGCCACCGCCGCCGCGAGCGATCGGCGAATAACGCCCGCCGGCACGGCCCGGCCCGCCGGCACGGCCCGGATTGCCGGCGCCGCCGTGCGGGTAGCCTGGGAGTGAGACGCAGAACGAGTCACGGAGGGCCGATGGCTGAACGCGGAGACGACGCCGACCTCGACCTCGACCTCGACGAGAGCGAGGTCGATGAGGAGGAGCTTGCTCGCGAGGAGGCGGGGGCGATCGGCGGCGTCTCCGGCGACGAGGGCTTCGACGAGGCCGAGCGGCCGCTGGCCGAGGCCGGCGAGGGGGAATCGGAGGGCTTCGAGCTCGCCGAGCAGGAGTTGATCGAGGCCGCCTCGCACGGCAGCGGCAACCACAACCCGCTCGGCGACCGCCTCGGCGACGAGCAGGAGGCCAGCGGCGCCGAATATGGTGAGGCCGACCGCGAGCGCGTCTCCGAGGACGTGCGCGATGACCACTGACGGCGGGCACGGGCGCCCGCGAAGGAGAACCGATGGCTGACAGCTTCGGCGCCAGGGCCAGCTTCGAGGTTGGCGGGCGCGAGTACGAGATTCACCGGCTCGACGCGCTGCAGTCGAAGTTCGACGTCGCCCGGCTTCCCTACTCGATCAAGGTGCTGCTCGAGAACGTCCTCCGGCTCGAGGACGGCGAGGGCGTCACCGCCGCCGACGTCGAGGCGATCGCGACCTGGGAGGCGAAGGCCGAGCCGTCGAAGGAGATCCCGTTCCAGCCGGCCCGGGTGCTGATGCAGGACTTCACCGGCGTCCCCGCCGTCGTCGACCTGGCGGCGATGCGCGACGCGATCGAGGAGCTCGGCTCCGACGCCGCCCGGATCAACCCGCAGGTCCCAGTCGACCTGATCATCGATCACTCGGTCCAGGTCGATGCGTTCGGCAGCCCGCTCGCCTTCGAGGTCAACGCCGAGCGCGAGTTCGAGCGCAACGGCGAGCGCTACGAGTTCCTGCGCTGGGGCCAGAAGGCGTTCGACGGGTTCCGCGTGGTCCCGCCGGCGACCGGGATCTGCCACCAGGTCAACCTCGAGTACATCGGCCGCGTCGTCTGGTCCGACGAGGGCTCCGCCGACGGCCCCGCGGCCGCCTACCCCGACACCCTCGTCGGCACCGACTCGCACACGACGATGATCAACGGCCTCAGCGTGCTCGGCTGGGGCGTCGGCGGGATCGAGGCCGAGGCGGCGATGCTCGGCCAGCCGATCTCGATGCTGCTGCCGCAGGTGATCGGCTTCCGGCTCGAGGGTGAGCTGCGCGACGGCGCGACCGCGACCGACCTCGTCCTCCGCGTCACCGAGATGCTACGCGAGCGCGGCGTCGTCAGCAAGTTCGTCGAGTTCTTCGGGCCCGGCCTTCCCAACCTCGGCCTCCCCGACCGGGCGACGCTCGGCAACATGTCGCCGGAGTTCGGCTCGACCTGCGCGATCTGCCCGCCCGACGCGGAGACGCTGCGCTACCTCGAGTTCACCGGCCGCCCGACCGAGCTGATCGAGCTCGTCGACGCCTACACGCGCGAGCAGGGCCTGTTCCACACCCCCGACTCTGAGGAGCCGACGTTCACCGACACGCTCGAGCTCGACCTCGGCGACGTCGATCCCTCGATCGCCGGCCCGAAGCGTCCCCAGGACCGGATCGCCCTCAGCGACGCCAAGGGCGCCTTCATCGAGACGCTCGCGGGGATGGCGCACGAGGCTGCCGAGGCGCTCGCCGCCCGCGCCGACACGGGCTCGTTCCCCGCCTCCGACCCACCCGGCAACGGCGGCGGCACCGCGGTCGGGACCCCCGACAGCCCGGCGAGCGAGACGGTCGCCGCGGCCGAGCGGACGACCGAGGACGCGATCAGCGTCACCGACGCCGACGGCAACACGTTCGACCTCGATCACGGCTGCGTCGTGATCGCCGCGATCACGAGCTGCACCAACACCTCGAACCCGTCGGTGATGGTTGCCGCCGGGCTGCTCGCGAAGAAGGCCGTCGAGCGCGGCCTCGACGTCAAGCCGTGGGTGAAGACCTCGCTGGCACCGGGCTCGACGGTGGTCACCGACTACCTCGAGAGCTCGGGCCTCGACCAGTACCTGAACGAGCTCAAGTTCGACCTCGTCGGCTACGGCTGCACGACCTGCATCGGCAACTCGGGGCCGCTCGCGGACGAGATCTCCGCGGCGGTCAACGAGAACGACCTCGTCGTTGCCGCGGTGCTGTCGGGCAACCGCAACTTCGAGGGCCGGATCAACCAGGACGTCAAGGCCAACTACCTCGCCTCGCCGCCGCTCTGCGTCGCCTACGCGATCGCGGGCCGGATGGACTTCGACTTCGAGACCGAGCCGCTCGGCACCGACGCCGACGGGGAGGACGTCTTCCTGCGTGACATCTGGCCGGGCAACGACGAGATCCGCGACACCGTCGGCGAGGCGATTCGCAAGGAGATGTTCGAGAAGAACTACGCGAACGTGTTCGAGGGCGACGAGCGCTGGCGGGCGATCAAGGTCCCGGAGGAGGATCGCTACTCCTGGCCCGACTCGACCTACGTCCGCCGTCCGCCGTTCTTCGAGGGCATGGACCCCGAGCCGGCCGCGCGCGCCGAACCGGTAACCGACGCCCGCGTGCTAGCGAAGCTCGGCGACTCGATCACGACCGACCACATCTCGCCCGCCGGGGTGATCAAGCGCGACAGCCCGGCCGGCAGCTGGCTGCAGGACAACGGCGTCGAGGTCCGTGACTTCAACTCCTACGGCTCGCGCCGCGGCAACCACGAGGTGATGATGCGGGGGACGTTCGCCAACATCCGCCTCCGCAACGAGCTCGTCGAACGGCGCGGCGGCTGGACCCGGCACATGCCGAGCGGCGAGGAGATGACGATCTTCGACGCGGCGATGAGATACCGCGACGAGGGCGTGCCGCTGGTCGTGCTCGCCGGCAAGGAGTACGGGTCCGGGTCATCGCGCGACTGGGCCGCGAAGGGGACGCTACTGCTCGGCGTCAGGGCGGTGATCGCCGCGAGCTTCGAGCGCATCCACCGCTCGAACCTGATCGGGATGGGCGTGCTGCCGCTGCAGCTTCCCGAGGGCGAGACGATCGCATCGCTGGGGTTGACCGGCGAGGAGCTGTTCTCCTACCCCGAGCTCGATGTCGAGGCCGCGACGACGCTGCGGATCAGCGCCGCCGCCGAGGGCGCCGACCCGATCGAGTTCGAGGCACGGGTGCGGCTCGACACCGCGGACGAACGCCAGTACTACCGCCACGGCGGCATCCTTCACCGGGTCCTGCGCGAGCTGCGCTGATCCGAGTCACCCGCGCGGGCGACCCGGCCTGGCCCGCACGAGGTGGCGCGAAATTGTGAAGATGCCATTGCGCCGGCGCCGCCGATCGGTAATGATGGGGGACGCAGGTTTCATAAAGCTCGCTCCCGGTCAGTCCCGCCTCCGGGAGCGATCGCGTCGGCATCCCTCCCTGGCTACCGACGCGTTGGCTGGGGTGCGGGCCGCGTGGACCCCCTGCCTCCCGCGGCCCCGCCCCAGCCTTTTTTGCGTCCGGCGTCCGGCGCGCTTCGCCGCCGCTCGATCACCTCGATCCCGATCACCGAGCCGACCGGCCCGACCGGGGTCAGGGTCGCCGCCAGCAGCCACCACGGCGCCTCGCGGCGGAGGATCGCGAGGAAGATCAGCGCGCACAGCGCCAGGTAGCCGATGCCGTGGGCGAGCCCGAACCAGAACGTCGCCCGCTCCATCCCGGGGACCAGCCAGACGACGAGCAGGCCGGCGAAGATCGCCAGCTCGGCGAACGACCCGGCCTTGACCCATGCGAACGCCGTCCCCGGGCTCCAGGCGCGGTACTCGCCCTCGTAGCCGACGGCCTCGCTCATCGCTTGCAGGCTAGAGATCGTGCGCCGGCACCGCCGCCGCTGAGCCCGCGAGAACCCGAACGCGGCGTGGGCGGACATCGCCGATGAACCGCCGAGCGCGGACGGATACCGCCGATGAGCCGCCGGCGCGACGGATGCGCTGAGCGCGAACCGACCCCCGATGCGCCGCCGCGCGCTGACGGATACCCCCGATGCGCCGGCGTGCGCGGACGGACACCCCCGATCCGGCCGAATGCACTGGATATCAGCGGGATATCCAGCGCATGGCAGCGGCTTCGACTCCCCCGGCGCCGTTTGACCTTGACCCACACGGCAGCGCATTCGAAGGCCCGACGCCGTTGAAAGCGCAAGGCGTCGCATTCGGGGCCCCTTGAAGCCGGCCGTTGAGCGTTTCGCCCGCGATCGACGCCGGCGATCCGCCGGGACCGCCGGGACCGTGGGGACCGCGGGGACCGTGGGGACCGCGCGGCGGCCGGCGGGACGCCGGTTCAGATCTCCGTCTCAGCCGCTGATCGATCCAGCCGGAGCCCGTTCGCGCTCGCGCTCGCGCTCGCGCTCGAGTTCGACGTGGTCGTGGGAGCAGAAGGGGCGAACCTCGTCGCCGTGCGCGGCGAGGAGCTCGCGAAGCCGCTCCTGGTTGGCGAGGCGGGCGCGGTTGTCGGCCGCCAGTAGCCGCTCGAACAGGCCGATGCCGGGCGCGACGCGCGGCGGGGTGGCGATCTCAGAGCGATTGAAGTAAGCGTCGCCGCAGTGCAGAATCCAGCCGTCGCCGTCGCCGTCGCGGACTGCAACGGCGGTGTGGCCGGCGGAGTGGCCGGCGAGCGGGATCAGGAGGATCTCCGGCTCGACCCCGGGAAGGACGCGCACCGACTCGAAGCCGAACCACTCGTCGCCGCCGCGGCCGGTCTGGTGGATCCGCCAGCGCGGGCCGTGCTCGAAGTGGCAGCGCGGGTAGCGGAGAAGGTCGCGCGGCGCCGGATCGATCGCGGCGGCGTGCTCGCTGCCGGTGACGTGAACCCGCGCCTGCGGGAAGTCGCCGAGTCCGCCGGCGTGGTCGAGGTCGAGGTGGGTGAGGACGATGTGGCCGACGTCAGCGGGCTCGAGGCCGAGCGCGCGAACCCGCGCGATCATCGTGTCGCCGAGGTCGGGCTGGACGTTGAAGCCGACCGTGAACGGGACGCCGAGCCGCCGGTAGGGGTGGCGCATGTCGTCGCTGCCGAGCCCGGTGTCGACGAGGACCAGCGAATCGCTCCCCTCGATGACGAGGCAGTGGCAGGGGAATCGGGCACGGCCGAGGCCCGGCTCCCCGGTCAGCAGCCGGCGTCCGTACGGGCACATCGTGCCGGCGTTGACGTGATGAACGGCCACGGCGCCGGTGGCGCTCAGGCGGTCAGCGCCGTCAGCACGATCCGCTCCTGCTCGGAGCGGTGGGCGGCCGGGTATCCCTCCGAGGGGCTGGCGCGCTCGGGCCGGCCGACGTAGCGGAGCTCGAGCCCGCGGTCGCCGAGGGTCTCGGGAATGCGGCGCTCCATCGCGTGCCACGCTCCCATGTTCTCGGGCTCCTCCTGGACCCAGACGATGTCCTCGAGGTTCGGGTAGGAGTCGACCAGCCTGGCGATCTCGGCCCGCGGGAACGGGTAGATCAGCTCGACCCGCCCGATCGCGACGTCGGTCGCATCGGCGCGGCGGTCGTGGCCGTCGAGGTCGTAGTAGATCCGGCCGGAGCAGAGGACGAGGCGCTTGATCTCGTCCCTGCGGTCCGCCGTCCGCGGATCGTCGATCACGTAGTGGAACGCTCCTTCGGTCAGGTCGCTGAGCTGCGACGAGGCCTCGCTCAACCGCAGCAGCCCCTTCGGCGTGAACACGACCATCGGCCGCGGCTTGGCGATCCGCGCCTGGCGGCGCAGCAGGTGGAAGTACTGGGCCGACGTCGTCGGGTTCGCGAGCCGGATGTTGCCCTCGGCGCCGAGCTGCAGGAAGCGCTCGATCCGAGCGCTCGAGTGCTCGGGCCCCGAGCCCTCGTAGCCGTGCGGCAGCAGCAGCGTGAGCCGGGTCGTCTGCCCCCACTTCGACTCGCCGGCGACGATGAACTGGTCGATGATCACCTGGGCGGCGTTGTTGAAGTCGCCGAACTGCGCCTCCCAGAGGATCAGGCTCTCCGGCGAGGCGGCCGAGTAGCCGTACTCGAAGCCGAGGCACGAGTTCTCCGAGAGCGGCGAGTTGTGGATCTCGAACGGGGCCAGCGCCCCGGAGAGGTTCTGGATCGGCGCGTAGGTGAGGCCGGTCTTCTCGTCGTGGAGGACGAGGTGGCGGTTGGAGAACGTGCCCCGTTCGGTGTCCTGGCCGGTGAGCCGGATATGGGTGCCCTCGGTCAGCAGCGAGGCGAAGGCGAGCGCCTCGGCGTGCGCGAACTCGATCGGCCCCTCGTCGAGAACCTCGCCGCGCCGCTCGAGCGGCTTGCGCAGCTTGCGATGGAGCGTGAACGACTCGGGGAACTTGGTCAGCTCCGAGTTCAGCGTCCGCAGGCGCTTCTCGGAGACCTTCGTCTCGACGTCGGGGCTCTTCGTCCGGTCGAGCTCGCCGGTGGCGCCGGTGATCGTCGGGTCCTCGAACTCGCCGCGCTCGATCTTGCCGCGCAGCGCATGGAGGATCTCGCTCAGCTGCTCGCGGCGCTCGGCGCCGATCGCCTCGACCTCGTCCTTCGCCACCGTTCCCTCGCCGATCAGCCGCTGCGCGTAGAGCTCGCTCAACGGCGGGTGCTTCTTGATCGCGGCGGCCGCTTCGGGCTGCGTGTAGGCGGGCTCGTCGGTCTCGTTGTGGCCGTAGCGCCGGTAGCCGATCAGGTCGATGACGACGTCGCGGGCGAACTTCTCGCGGTAGGCCATCGCCAGCCGCACCGCGGCGATGCAGTTCTCGGGCTCGTCGGCGTTGACGTGGATGATCGGGACGTTGAAGCCCTTCGCGATGTCGGACGCGTACGGCGTCGAGCGTCCCTCGGTCGGGTTCGTCGTGAAGCCGACGCCGTTGTCCTGGATGATGTGCACGGTGCCGCCGGTCGCGTAGCCGGCCAGCGACTGCATGTTGAGGGTCTCGGCGACGACCCCCTGGCCGGGGAAGGCGGCGTCGCCGTGCAGCAGCAGCGGCAGCGCCCGGGACGGGTCGTGCTGCAGCTCCGGGCCGGCGTGGCCGGTCTGGGCGGCGCGGGCGCCGCCCTCGACGACCGGGTCGACGTACTCGAGGTGGCTCGGGTTCGGGTACAGCCGCATCCGCACGTCGCCCTCGACCGACTCGAACAGGCCCTCGGCGCCGTGGTGGTACTTGACGTCGCCGGTGCCGCCGTGGCGGAGCGCGTCGGTGCGCTTGACGGCGTCGATCGCCTTCGCGGCCTCGAACTCGGCCATCAGCGACTCCAGCGACCGGCCCAGGTTGTGGGCCAGCACCGAGAGCCGGCCCCGGTGCGCCATCCCGATCACGACCTGGCCGGCGCCGCCGCGCTTCGCCAGCGTCGCCAGCTCGTCGATCATCGGCACCGTCGCGTCGAGGCCCTCGATCGAGAACATCTTCTGGCCCAGGTAGGCCTTCTGCAGGAAGCGCTCGAACTGGAAGACCTGGATCAGCCGCCGCAGCAGCTCCCGTTTCTCGTCCTTGTCGAGCGGCTCGCGATGCTTGCCGGTCTCGATCATCTCCCGCAGCCACATCCGCTGCTGGTGCGAGGAGAGGTGCTCGATCTGGTAGGCCATCGTGCCGCAGTAGGCATCGCGCATCCGCGGCAGCGCGTCGAGCAGCGTCTCGCCGTCGACGCCGATCCGCAGGATCGAGGCGGGGATGCGGCCCATCAGCTCCGGCGTCAGGTTGAGGTTCTCGGGCTCGAGCGCCGGGTCGCCGTTGCCGTCGCCGCCGAGCGGGTTGAGGTGCGCGGCGAGGTGGCCGTGGGTGCGGTAGGCCTTGAGCAGCGAGGTCGCCGCCTGCACCGCCTGCAGCAGGTCCTCGTCGACGGCGCCGACCGCCGGCGCCGCGGCGAGCGGCTGGGCGGCGAGCGGCGGCGCCGAGGCCGAGGCCGGGTGCGCGGTGGAGACGACCGAGGCCTCGACCCCGAGGCTCGATGCGACGTCCTCGTAGAAGCCGTCGGCGCCGCCGAGCAACTCGTCGATCCGGCCCAGGAACGATCCCGACTCGGCGCCCTGGATGATCCGGTGGTCGTAGGTCGAGGTCATCGTCATCACCTTCGAGACGCCGAGCTGCTTCAGCTTCTCCGGGGGCGTGTGCTTCCACTCCGGCGGGTAGGCGATCGACCCGGTGGCGATGATCGTCCCCTGGCCGGCCATCAGCCGCGGCACCGAGGCGACGGTGCCGAGCCCGCCCGGGTTGGTCAGGGTGATGTTGGTGCCGACGAAGTCGTCGGCGGTCAGCGAGCTCTCGCGGGTCTTGCGGATCAGGTCCTCGTAGCTCGAATGGAAGCCGGCGAAGTCGAGCTGGTCGGCGCCGAGCACGCGCGGCACCATCAGCGCGCGCGAGCCGTCCTTCTTCTCGACGTCGACCGCGATCCCGAGGTTGACCTGGCCGTGGTCGATCACGTTCGGCTTGCCGTCGCGCTGCTCGAAGCTGCGGAACATCGACGGCCAGTCCCGGGCCGCGATCACGATCGCCCAGGCGATCAGGTGAGTGAACGAGACCTTGAAGCCGCGCTCGGCGAGGGCGCCGTTGAGCGCCTTGCGCTTGGCGTCGAGCGTGTCCACGGCGAGCGTCCGGAACGAGGTCGCGGTCGGGATCGAGCGGCTCTCCTCCATCGCCTTGGCGAGCGTCGCGGCGGGACCGCGCAGCGGCTTCGCCTCGCCCGCGGTCAGGCTCGGCGCGGCGCCCCCGGCGCCGTCCGGCCCGGCGCCGTCGCCGGCGGCGAGCACGTCCGCCTTCATCACCCTTCCGCCGGGGCCGGAGCCCTTGACCGTGCCGAGGTCGATGCCGGTCGCGGCGGCGACCCGCCTGGCGACCGGCGAGGCCTTCGCGTCCTCGCCGACCGCGGCGGCGCCGTTGCCCCCGCTCGCGGGCGCGGCGCCGGAGTCCTCCGCCGCCCGCGGCGCCGCTCCGACCTCGATCCGCGCCAGCGCCTGACCGACCGCGACGACGTCGTCGGCGGCGACCAGCAGCTCGGCCACGGTGCCGCCCGCGGTCGCCGGCACCTCGGCGTCGACCTTGTCGGTCGAGACCTCGACGATCGTGTCGCCCTCGGCGACCTGATCGCCGGCGGCGACGTGCCACTCGAGCACGGTTCCCTCCGACACCGACTCCCCCATCTCCGGCATCGCCACCTCGACGATCTCGCCCGAGCCGGCCGGCGCCCGGCCGTCCTCCTGGGACGGCGCCTGCCCCTCCTCGGGGCGGGCTGAGCCGCCGCCGCCGAGATCCTGGTCGCCCTCCTCGCCCGTCGTCGCCTGCGCGGTGCCCTCGCCGGGCTCGATCTCGGCCAGCGCCTGGCCGACCTTGACGACGTCGTCGGCGGCGACCAGCAGCTTGGTCACGGTGCCGCTCGCGGTCGCCGGCACCTCGGCGTCGACCTTGTCGGTCGAGACCTCGACGATCGTGTCGCCCTCGTTGACGTGGTCGCCCTCGGCGACGTGCCACTCGAGCACGGTTCCCTCCGAAACCGACTCGCCCATCGCGGGCATCTCGATCTCGACGGTTTCGGTGGTGGGCATTCGATGCCCCTAGGAAGCGTGGTCGTCGGTGCTCACTGAATCTTCACTGAGTCTATGCACCTCGGTCAGCCGGCGAGCACGGCCCCAGCGCTCGAGCACGATCCGCTGCCGGGGCCGCGATCGGCCTGCCGACACGAGGCTCTATCGTCCTGCTTCGATCCCCGAGGAGGAACCATGAGCTACTTCGTCACCGGCGCAACCGGGTTCATCGGCCGCAACCTCGTCGAGCTGCTGCTCGAGCGCGAGGGGACCATCTACGTGCTCGTGCGCGAGGGCTCGAAGGGACGCCTCGAGGAGCTCCGCAACCGCTGGGGGGTGGGCCCCGACCGCGTCGTCGGCGTCGTCGGCGACCTCTCGCTGCCGCGGCTGGGGGTCTCCGACGCCGACATCGAGATGCTGCGCGGGCGGGTCGATCACCTCTTCCACCTCGCCGCGATCTACGACATGAAGGCCGCTGCCGAGTCGCAGCGGATCGCCAACGTCGAGGGCACCCGACACATGGTCGAGCTCGCCGAGGCGGTCGAGGCCGGGCGCGTGCACATGGTCAGCTCGATCGCCGCCGCCGGCCTCTACAGGGGCACCTGGCGCGAGGACATGTTCGAGGAGGCGCAGGAGGTCGACAACCACCCCTACTTCCAGACCAAGCACGAGTCCGAGGGCGTCGTTCGCGAGCAGTGCACGCGGCCCTGGCGCGTCTACCGCCCGGGGATCGTCGTCGGCCACTCCGAGACCGGCGAGATGGACAAGGTCGACGGCCCCTACTACTTCTTCAAGCTGATCCGCCGGATCCGCTCGATCGTGCCCCAGTGGGTGCCGATCCCCGGCGTCGAGGGCCGTGAGATCAACATCGTCCCGGTCGATTTCGTCGCCGCCGCGATCGACCACATCGCCCACCTCGACGGGCTCGACGGGCGCGCCTTCAGCCTCACCGACCCGCGCCCGCACAGCGCCGGCGAGGTGATCGACATCTTCGCCCGCGCCGCCCACGCGCCCGAGTCGAGCGTGCGGCTGCCGGCGGCGCTGACCGAGGCGGCGGCGCCGCTGATCTCGTTCGGGGTCAGGAACACGCCGCTCGCCGACGGGCTCACCGACCAGGTGCTGGCCGAGTTCGGGATCCCGCGCTCGGTCCTGATCTACCTCAACTACCCGACCCACTTCGACTCGAGCGGGACCGAGGCGGCGCTCGCCGGCACCGGGATCTCGGTGCCGCCGCTGGAGGCCTACGCGGGCAAGCTCTGGGACTACTGGGCGCGCCACCTCGATCCCGACCTGTTCCGCGATCGGACCCTGGTCGGCGCCGCCCGCGGCCGCGCCGGGCTGTTCGGCGGCATCGCCCAGATCCTCCAGCAGCAGGTCCCGGACGAGGTCGTCCGGGTCGGCAAGAAGCTGCAGGGCACGGCGTCGCTGGAGAAGACCGTGCGCGGCAGCGTCGTCATGGTCACCGGCGCCTCCTCGGGGATCGGCAAGGCCGCGGCGCTGAGGATCGCCGATGCCGGCGGCATCGTCCTGCTCGTCGCCCGCACGCCGGAGAAGCTCGAGCAGACCCGCGACCAGATCGCCGAGCGCGGCGGCGTCGCCCACATCCACCGCTGCGACCTCTCCGACTTCGACGACATCGACCGGATGGCGGCCGAGGTGCTCGCCGAGCACGGCCACGTCGACATCCTGATCAACAACGCGGGCCGCTCGATCCGGCGCTCGATCGCGCTCTCCTACGATCGCTTCCACGACTTCGAGCGGACGATGCAGCTCAACTACTTCGGCCCGGTGCGGACGATCCTGCGGCTGCTGCCGACGATGCGGGCCCGGCGCAGCGGCCAGATCATCAACGTCAGCTCGATCGGCGTGCAGACGAACATGCCGCGGTTCTCGGCCTACGTGGCGTCGAAGTCGGCGCTCGACGCGTTCTCGCGCTGCATCGCCTCCGAGATCATCGACGACAACGTCAACATCACGACGATCCACATGCCGCTGGTGCGGACGCCGATGATCGCGCCGACGAAGATGTACGACCGCTTCCCGACGATCACGCCGGACGAGGCCGCCGCGATGATCTGCGAGGCGATCATCTACAAGCCGAAGCGGATCGCGACGCCGATGGGCACGCTCGGGCAGATCCTCTACGCGATCAACCCGAAGTCGATCGACTACATCCTCAACAGCGCCTACCACCTGTTCCCCGACTCGGCCGCCGCGAAGGGCGGCGAGGCGAAGCCGGGCGCCGGCGCCCGGACGCGGGTCCGGACCGGCCCCGGCAGCTCGACCGACGAGCAGGCGAACCGCCAGCAGCTCGCCTTCGCCTACCTGATGCGCGGCGTCCACTGGTAGGACCGCCGGCGGACGGCGGGGGCGGCTCAGCGGCGACCGGCTCGGCGGCGCGGCTGAGCGCACCGTCACAGAGCCCGGGAGCGCACATCTGTAGGTTGCCGCGCTTGTGCCTGACCTGCTCGCCAAGCTAGCCCGCGCGCTCAACGCCCACTGGAAGCGGGGCCTGATCGGCCTCGTCGCGACGGTGATCCTGATCGGCGTCATCGTCGGCTCCCAGAGCGAGAGCCCGGCCGAGGACTTCTCGATCCCGGGAACAGAGTCGCAGCGGGCGCTCGACCTGCTCGAGGCCAAGTTCCCGGCGGCCGCGGGCGCCCAGAGCCAGCTCGTCTTCACGACCGCGGGCGGGTCGCTGACCGATGCCGCCAAGCGCGCGCGGGTAGAGTCGGCGCTCGGCGCGGTCGGCCGGCTCGACCACGTCGCCGGCGTCAGCGACCCGTTCGCGAGGGGCGCCGATCAGGGCGACGCGGCGCTCTCCGACGACGGCCGCACCGCCTACGCGACCGTGGTCTACGACGTTCAGCAGACCGATCTCGACAAGGCCGACGGCGAGCAGCTCGAGCGGACCGCCGATCGGGCCGAGGGCGGCGGCGTCGAGGTCGAGGCGCGCGGCGAGCTTGCCGACCTCGCGGCGCAGCAGGAGGCGCCGGTCGGCGAGGTCGTCGGCATCGCGATCGCGATCGTGCTGCTGACGCTGCTGTTCCGCTCGGCGGCGGCGATGTTCGTCACCCTCGCCGGGGCGCTGGTCGGCGTCGTGATCTCGCAGATGATCCTCGCCGCCGCCTCGAAGCCGCTCGGAATCCCCGACTTCGCGACCCAGCTCGCGCTGATGCTCGGCCTCGGCGCCGGCATCGACTACGCGCTGCTGATCATCAGCCGCTTCCGCGAGCAGCGCGCCGCCGGCAGCGACCCGCCGGAGGCTGCCGCGCGCGCGAACGCGACCTCGGGCACCGCGGTCGTGGCCGCGGGCCTGATCGTGATGGTCGCGATCGCCGGCCTGCTCGCGACCGGGATACCGCTCGTCGGCAAGATGGGGGTCGGCGCCGCGATCGCGGTCGCCGCGGTCGTCATCTCCTCGATCACGGTGCTGCCGATCCTGACCGGCGCGCTCGGCAGGCGCCTCTACCCGAAGGACCCCGGGCACGTCGCCGCCTCGCCCGCGTTCAGTCGCTGGGGGCGCCGGCTCACAGCCCGCCCGATCGCCGCCGTTGCGATCGGTGCGGCCTTGCTGATCGTGCTCGCGATCCCGTTCACCGACCTCCGGCTCGGGCTCCCCGACGACGGCAACCAGCCCGCCGACGCGACCCAGCGGATCGCCTACGACCAGCTCAGCGAAGCGTTCGGGCCGGGCTTCAGCGGCCCGCTGCTGCTGGCGATCGGCGGCTCCGGCGGCGATGAGCTCGATCCGGCCGCGCTGCGGCGGCTCGGTGCCGCGATCGCCGCGACCGGCGGCGTCGCCGAGGTCTCGGAGCCGCAGCCGAACGATGCCGGCGACGCGGCGATCATGCAGGTGATCCCCTCGACCTCGCCGCAGGACGAGCGGACGTCGGCGCTCGTCGACCGGCTGCGCGGCACGGTGATCCCCGACGCGACCGCCGGCAGCGGCCTCAAGGTCTACGTCGGCGGCCAGACCGCGGCGCTCGAGGACTTCGCGACGAAGATCTCCGAGCGCCTGCCGCTGTTCATCGCGGTCGTGATCGGGCTCTCGATCCTGCTGCTGATGGCGGTCTTCCGCTCGATCCTCGTGCCGCTCGCCTCGGCCGTCTTCAACCTGCTCTCGATCGGCGCCGCCTACGGCGTCGTCGTCGCCGTCTTCCAGTGGGGCTGGGGCGCGTCGCTGCTCGGCGTCGGCGGCGAGGTCCCGATCGTCGCCTTCGTGCCGCTGCTGATGTTCGCGATCCTGTTCGGGCTCTCGATGGACTACAACGTCTTCCTGCTTTCGCGGATCCGCGAGGCCTACTTCGAGGGCGATGCGCCGGCCGAGAGCGTCGTCCACGGCCTCTCGCGGATCGCCAAGGTGATCCTCGTCGCGGGGCTCGTGATGGCGTCGGTGTTCCTCGCCTTCATCGCCGGCAGCGACGTGATCGTGAAGATGTTCGGCCTCGGCCTCGGCGCCGCGATCCTGATCGACGTGCTGATCGTGCGGATGATCGTCTCACCGGCGCTGATGACCCTGCTCGGTGACCGCGCCTGGTGGCTGCCGGGCTGGCTCGAGCGGCTGCTTCCCGACGTCTCGCTCGAGGGCGACCACGAGCAGCGGCCGCCGGCGCGCCAGCCCGCCTAGCCCGCGTCCGGCCCCGGTCCGCGCGCCATCCGCACGGTGGTCAGGACCGCGAGCAGGACCATGATCACGGCGCTGGCCACGCACCACTGGCAGATCGCGTCGATCACGAACAGCTCGAGGTAGGTCAGGTAGATGCTGAAGCCGGCGCCGATCAGCGCCAGCGCCATGCCGAGCGCGCGGCCCGCCTCGCCGGGGACGAACAGGCTGGCGCCGAGGCCGATGTAGCCGGCGAGCCCGATCGTCGCGACCGGGATGCCGAGCAGGTCGGCGTAGTCGGAGGCCTGGACGACGTGGCAGCCGCCGGAGCCGCCGGCGCAGACGGGGTCGATGCCGGCGTAATGGACGTAGGTGAGGTAGCCGGCGACGCCGATCCCGAGCAGGATCAGCACCGCGATCGCCGGCGTCAGCGCCGAGCCGCCGAGGCGCGCGATCACTTGCCGCCGTCGGCCTGCTTGAGCGCGTCGTCGATCGCGTCGGTGAGCCCATCGGCGCCGACGACCTTGGTCTCGCCGCCCTGCGGCGTGACCGCGAACGACGGCGTCGAGCTGATCCCGGCGTCCTGGGCCTCGCGCTCGCTCTCCGCCGCGTACTTCTGCGCGAACTGCGACTTCGCGGCGGCGACCGCCTTGTCGACGTCGAGGCCGTCGACGGCGGCGGCCTGCTCGGTCAGGAAGTCCTGGGTCATGTAGCCGGAGTTCTCGGTGCCCTGGTTGTTGTAGACGTTCTCAGCGAACGGCCAGATCAGGTTCTGCTCGGCCGCCCCGGCGGCGATGCCGCGGCCGGCCTCCGAGTCGGGGCCGACGAAGGCGAGCAGCCGCAGCTCCATCTTCACGTCGCCGGGCTTGACGTAGTCGTCGACGATGTCGGGCAGGTCCTCGACCGCGAAGTCGCGGCAGAACGGGCACTGCAGGTCGGCGAACTCGACGACGGTCACGGGCGCGTCCGGATCGCCGAGCGTGATCCCCTTCATCGGGACGCCGGCGAAGACGTCGGAGGTGCTCGCCTGCTTGTCGTCTCCGGACTGGCTGGCGACGATCAGCACGATGATCACGACCAGCGCGATCAACCCGACCCCGCCCGCGATCAGCGCCGTTCGCTGCTTCCGCTGCTGCGCCTGCGCGGCCGCCTTCTGCTCGGCCTCGCGCTGCTCGCGCAGGCGCCGCTTCTGCTCTTGCCGGGACGACATGAACGCGCAATCTAGCGATCCGCGTCCCCCGCGCGCGGCGGTGGCCGGCGGATTTCGGGTTCAGGCGGCCAGGTCGTAGGGGTGCCGGCGGCGGGCGGCGGAGATCCCCGACCAGCCGTCGCTGAACGCCAGCGCCTCGGCCAGCATCAGCGCCCGCGGCGAGGCCTCCCTGCGTGAGCCGTCGATCGAGCTGATCCGGATCGGCAGCACCGCCTCGCTGTCCTCGAGGCCCTCCTGAAGGCCCGCCAGCTGGCGCCAACGCTCGTCGCTGAGCTCGTCTCTCATTCCCTCACTCCCTTGAACGGGGGGTAGATGGCGCGAACATAGACCTTGTGGCAGACGGCACCGCCTGCGGCGCCGGCTCGACGCCGCAAACTGCGGCGAATCGTCGATCGCGGGCCTCCGGGTACGCTCGCGCCGAGATGAGCGCCGGCGGCGAGAGCGGGAACGGGGCCGGGCGCCCGCGCAGCCGCTGGGGCTGGGGCGATGCCGACCGCGAGCTCGATCGGGCCGCGCTCGAGGCGCTGCGGCCGCGGGTGCGCGAGCAGCTCGGCTTCGGCGGCGAGTGGATCGAGGACCCGGTGCCGGCCGATGCGATCGAGCTGGCGCCGCCGCGCCTGCGCCCGCCAAGCTCGCTCGACGGCCTGCTCAGCGACGATTCGGCGGCGCGGATGCGGCACGCGCTGGGCAGGTCCTACCGCGACGTCGTCCGCGGCCTGCGCGGCCGCTACGACCGCACCCCCGACCTCGTCGCGACCCCGCGCGACGAGGACGACGTGCGCCGCCTGCTCGAGCTCTGCGCCGACCGCCGGCTGGCGGCGATCCCGTTCGGCGGCGGCACCAGCGTCGTCGGCGGCGTCGAGCCCCGCGTCGGCCACGGCTACCGCGGCGTCGTCTCGATCGACCTCGGCGCCCTCAGCGGGATCGCCGCGATCGACGCGGCCTCGGGCGCGGCGCTGATCCGCGCCGGCACGCTCGGCCCGGCGCTCGAGGACGGCCTGCGACCGCACGGCCTGACCCTGCGCCACTTCCCGCAGTCGTTCGAGTTCTCCTCGCTCGGCGGCTGGATCGCGACCCGGGCCGGCGGCCACTTCGCGACCGGCCCGACCCACATCGACGACCTCGTCGAGTCGGTCCGGGCGCTGACCCCGACCGGACCCTGGGAGAGCCGGCGGCTGCCCGGCTCCGGCGCCGGGCCCAGCCCCGACCGGATGCTGCTCGGCTCCGAAGGCATCCTCGGCGTGATCACCGAGGCCTGGGTCCGCGTCCGCCCGCGGCCCGGGCACAAGGCATCGACGACGGTCCTGTTCGACGACTTCCGCGCCGGGGCCGAGGCCGTCCGTGCGATCTCGCAGACCGCCCTCGGCCCCAGCAACTGCCGCCTGCTCGATCCGCTTGAGGCCGGGACGACGGGCGCCGGGGACGGCGAGCACGCAATCCTGATCCTCGGCTTCGAGTCCGCCCATGCCCCGGTCGACCACCCGCTCGGGCTCGCGACCGAGTGCGCGCAGGACCACGGCGGCACCGTGGCCGGGGCGGGAGGCGAGGCGCCGGCCCGGACCTGGCGCAGCGCCTTCCTCGGCGCCCCCTACCTGCGCGACAACCTGATCCGGCTCGGCGTCCTCAGCGAGACCTTCGAGACCGCGATCACCTGGGACCGCTTCGGCGAGCTCCACTCGCAGGTGACCGAGGCCGCCCGGCGCGCCGTCGCCGAGGCCGCCGGCGCGCCCGCCGAGGGCGCCGGCGCGCCCCGGGTGATGTGCCGCTTCACCCACGTCTATCCCGACGGGCCCGCCCCCTACTTCACGATCCTGGCGCCGGCCCGGCGCGGCTCCGAGGTCGAGCAGTGGGACGAGATCAAGGCCGCGGTCTCGGAGGCGGTGATCTCGGCCGGCGGCACGATCACCCACCATCACGCGGTCGGCCGCGACCACCGGCGCTGGTACGACCTGCAGCGGCCCGACCGCTTCGCCGCGGCGCTGGCCGGGGCGAAGCGCGCCGTCGATCCCGGCGGGCTGATGAACCCGGGCGTGCTGATCGATCCCTGAGCCGCCCGCGGAACGGTTGCGCACGGCCGCGGGCTGAGACGGGCCGCCTGCCCGCGGCACGGTTGCGCACGGCCGCGGGCTGAGCGGGCCGCCTGCCCGCGGCACGGTTGCGCACGGCCGCGGGCTGAGACGGGCCAACTAACCCGAATCGCATAGCCAGCGGCGATGCGATCCGCAACGGAACGAGCTACTGACCGGTGCTGCCCCGCTTGGAGCGGGACCCCGCGCCGCCACCGCACGCGGCGCGGATGGACACAGCCGCGGGCTGGGACGCACACGGCCGCGGGCTGAGCTGAGTCGCCGCTCCGGCGCGCTTGCGCACGGCCGCGGGCTGAGCCGGGTCAACTGCCCGCGGCGCGCTTGCGCACGGCCGCGGGCTGAGACGGGCCGCCTGCCCGCGGCACGCTTGCGCACGGCCGCGGGCTGAGCCGGGCCAACCATCCCGAATCGCATAGCCAGCGGCGATGCGATCCGCAACGGAACGAGCTACTGACCGGTGCTGCCCCGCTTGGAGCGGGACCCCGCGCCGCCACCGATTGCCGCCGTGGCGAACGCAGGTCGGGCTCGCGGCCCTAGGATGGTCGTGTGGACCTGACGCTTGACGAATCCGAGACCGCCTTCCGGGACGAGGTCCGTGCCTGGCTCGAGGCCAACCACCCCGGCCGCGAGCCCGACGGCGACATCGAGGCGTTCAACTTCCGCCGCGCCTGGCAGCGCCGCCTGCACGAGGGCGGCTGGGCCGGGATCTCGTGGCCGAAGGAGTTCGGCGGCCGCGGCGCGACGCTGATCGAGCAGGCGATCTTCGCCGACGAGATGGCCCGCGCCGACGCGCCGGCGCCGGCCAACATCCTCGGGCTCGTGATGGGCGGCCCGGTGATCATGGCGCACGGCAGCGACGAGCAGAAGGAGCGCTGGCTCGAGCCGATCCTCAGCGCCGAGGAGATCTGGTGCCAGGGCTTCTCCGAGCCCGAGTCGGGCTCCGACCTGGCCTCGCTGAAGACGCGCGCGGTCAAGGAGGACGGCGGCTGGCGCGCGACCGGGCAGAAGGTCTGGACGACGTTCGCGCACGAGTCGAAGTGGTGCATGCTGGTCGCCCGCACCGACGCCGAGGCCGCCAAGCACAAGGGCCTCACCTACTTCATCTGCGACATGGAGCAGGAGGGCGTCGAGGTCCGGCCGCTGGTTCAGATCACCGGCGAGGCGGAGTTCAACGAGGTCTTCTTCGAGGGCGCCTACATCCCCGACGAGAACGTCGTCGGCGGCGAGGGCAACGGCTGGATGGTCGCGATCACGACGCTGATGAACGAGCGCGCCGGCCTCGGCGGCGGCGCCGCGGTCGCGGTCTCCCGCGACCTCGGGCGGCTGATCGACCTGATCAAGGAGCGCGGCCTCGGCGACGACCCGGTGCTCCGCCAGAAGGTCGCCGATCTCGCGATCCGAGCCGAGGCGCTGCGGCTCGGCGGGATGCGGGCGATGACGGCGCAGATGAAGACCGGAACCCCCGGCCCCGAGGGCTCGATCGGCAAGTGGGAGTGGGCGGAGCTGAACCAGGACCTGGCCGAGATCGCCACCGACGTGCTCGGCCCCGAGGGCCTCGAGCGCGGCGCCCCGTGGACCTACAAGCTGCTGCGCAGCCGCGCCAACTCGATCGAGGGCGGCACGACCGAGGTGATGAAGAACATCATCGCCGAGCGCGTGCTCGGCCTGCCGAGGCTGAGGTAGGCGCGATGCGTTTCGACTTCGACGACACCCAGCGCGAGATCAAGGACACCGCGCGCCAGTTCCTCGGCCAGCGGTTCCGGCCCGAGAAGGTGCGCGAGCTGGCCGAGTCCGGCAGCTACGACGACGGGCTCTGGCGCGAGGTCTCCGAGCTCGGCTGGCCCGGGATCGCGATCGCCCCCGAGCACGGCGGCCAGGGCCTCGGGATGGTCGAGCTGATGATCCTCTGCGAGGAGCTCGGCTACGCCTGCGCGCCGCTGCCGTTCCTCGCCAACGCCTGCGCCGGCCTCGTCATCGAGGGCGCCGGCTCCGACGAGCAGCAGCAGCGCTGGCTCGGCGGCATCGCCTCCGGCGAGGGCCGCGGCGCGTTCGGCGATCCCGCGATCCTGATCGACGGCGAGGGCGCCGCCTGCGCGGTCGTCTACGGGTCCGACGATGAGGTCCGCGTCGCCGACCTCGACGGCGTCGAGCTCGCGCCGCTCGATCTGATCGACGCGACGCGTCGCTACTCGGCGCCGCTCGGCGCCGGCGCCGGCGATCCCGTCACCGGCGCCTTCGCCGCCGCCACCGACCGGATCCTGATCGCGGTCGCCGCCGATCTCACCGGCGTCGCTCAGCGGGCGTTGGAGATGGCCGTCGACTACGCCAAGGACCGCAAGCAGTTCGACCGCCCGATCGGCGCCTACCAGGCGGTCTCGCACCAGTGCGCGCAGATGCTCTACGACGTCGAGGAGGCGCGCTCGCTGACCTACTTCGCGGCCTGGGCCGCCGACGCCGATCCCGATTCGCTGCCGCTGGCGGCGGCGATGGCGAAGGCCCGCGCCTCCGACGCCGCCTGGGCGGTCTGCAAGGCGTCGATCCAGGTCCACGGCGGGATCGGCTTCACCTGGGAGCACGACCTCCACTTCCTGCTCAAGCGGGCGCGGGTGGGCGCCCGGCTGTTCGGCACCCCCGAGCAGCACCGCGAGTGCGTCGCCGCGCTCGCCGGCCTCGGCTGAGCGGCGCGCCCCGCGGGCGCCGGGCGGCGGCCGCGCTCAGGAATCGGGGATCACGGCGAGGTTGGAGGCGAAGTGGCGCTCGGAGCCGAGGTTGTACTCGACGTCGACGGTCTCGTCACGCTCGTAGGAGCCGACGAGGCCGAGCCCGAGCGCGAACTTGCGCAGCGGGCTGAGCCCGCTCAGGTCCTCCTTGAGGATCGGCTCCGCGAAGACGATCTCGCCGTCGGCGATCCGGTAGTCGATGTCGGCCTCCTGCAGGTGGCCGTTTATGTAGACCTTGATCGGCTCGCGGGCGCCGCGCGGCAGCCGCACCCGCCGGCCGACCGGCGTGCCGCCGCGATCGGACGGGCCGTGGCCGCGCGGGCTACCCACCGAGCGCCTCGGCGACGGCCTCGAACGGGCTCTGACCCGCGGCCGGCTCGATCGGCCTGCGGGTGATGCCGCCGCGGTATGGGACGAGGCCGCCGTCGCCCATCACGTCGATGCCGGCGTCGCGGCCGCGCAGCATCCCACCGGTTGAGATCTCGAGCCGCGCGTGGACGCGCGCGCCCGGCTCGTAGGTGCGGAACGCGCTCACCTCGGGCAGGTCGCCCTCGGCGCGGATCGCCTCCGCCCGCTCGCGCAGCGCCGCCGTCGCCTCGGCGAGCGTGCCGTAGCCCTCGCGCCTGACCTTCGAGCCGTGTCTGATCGTCAGCTTGAACTTGGACAACGGGTCGAGGGTATCCGGAGCGTCCGCCCGCGTGAACCGATCGCTGCTCCGACATGGCGCTGTCGCCGCCCCCGTCCCCCGCGGCGCTGCCCGCCGCAGCGCGCGGTCCGGGTCGGGGCGGCGCGACACCGCGCGCCGAGATCCTCGCCAATGGTCGCGGCGGCGGCGCGCACCGCCTGATCCGGCGCGGCCGGGCCGCGTAGCATCGCGGCGTGGACCGCGACCTCCAGCACGAGCGGATCAGGCGCGAGTTCGGCCGCCAGTCGCAGGCGTTCGCGGAGCCGCGCTCGTTCTTCGGCGCGGCCGCGGTCAGCGACTGGATCGCCCCGCACCTGCCGCTGCGCCCCGACGACGTCGTCCTCGACCTCGCCGGCGGCGCCGGGCACCTGTCGCGGGCGCTGGCGCCGCGGGCGGCGCGGTTCGTCGTCCTCGACCTCACCCCCGAGCAGCTCGAGGTCGGCCGCGCGGCGGCGGCGCGGGAGCGGATCGACAACATCGAGTTCGTCGCCGGCGACGCCGCCGCGACGCCGTTCGCCGACGGCCACTTCGACCTCGTCGTCAACCGCTTCGCGCTGCACCACATGTCCGACCCGGCGGCCGTCGTCGCCGAGGCCGGCCGCGTCTGCCGGGCCGGTGGCGCGGTCGCGCTGATCGACCTCGTCGCCCCCGGCAGCGGGCTCGCCGCGACCTACGACGAGCTCGAGCGGATCCGCGACCCCTCGCACACCCGCGCCCTGCCGGGCGACGAGCTCGACGAGCTCGCCGCCGGCATCGGCCCGATCGTCGCCGCGGCCGACCGCGAGCACGAGCTCCCCGTCGAGGCCTGGATGGAGCGGGCGCTGACGCCGGAGCGGGGCCGGCGCGAGATCCGCGCCCGCCTGCGGGCCGAGCTCGACGGCGGCCCCGCGACCGGCATGCGCCCGCGCGAGACCGCCGGCGGCCTCGTCTTCACCCAGAGCTGGCGGCTGGTGCTCGCCCGTGCCGTCGCGGTACCTCGGGCCGGAGTACCGGGCGGCGACGGCCGCCTTGGCGGTCCGCGGTAGCCGTCAGGCGCCGCGGCGGGCCTTGACCGGGCGCTTCGCCGGCGGCCCGGTGATCTTCTCCGGGCCGACGCGATCCTCGATCGCCACGTACTCGACGTCGCGGGCGCCGGTGTAGATCTGCCGTGGCCGGGCGATCTTCTGGTCCTCGTCGCCGTTCATCTCCATCCACTGGGCGATCCAGCCCGAGGTCCGCGGGATCGCGAAGACCACGGTGAACATCTCGCTCGGGATCCCGAGCGCCTCGTAGATCAGGCCCGAGTAGTAGTCGACGTTCGGGTAGAGCTTGCGCGAGGTGAAGTAATCGTCGTCGAGCGCCCGCTTCTCGAGCTCGGTGGCGATGTCGAGCAGCGGGTTGTCGCCGGTGATCTCGAGCACCTCGTCGACGTACTTCTTGATGATCCGCGCCCGCGGGTCGTAGTTCTTGTAGACGCGGTGCCCGAAGCCCATCAGCTTCTCCTTGCGGTCCTTGACCCCATCGAGGAAGCCGGGGACGTTCTCGACGCTGCCGATCCGCCGCAGCATCCGCAGCACCGCCTCGTTGGCGCCGCCGTGCAGCGGCCCGTAGAGCGCGGCGACGCCCGCGGCGACCGCCGAGTAGGGATCGACCCGGGAGGAGCCGACCGCCCGCACCGCCGCCGTCGAGCAGTTCTGCTCGTGGTCAGCGTGGAGGATGAAGAGCACGTCGAGCGCCTTCGCGAGCCGCGGATCGGGCTCGTACTTGACCTCGGTCATCTTCCGCATCATCGCGAGGAAGTTCGACGCGTAGTCGAGGTCGTTGTCGGGGTAGACGTAGGGCAGCCCGAGGCTGTGGCGGTAGGAGAACGCGGCCAGCGTCGGCATCTTCGCGATCAGCCTGATCGCCGCCATGTAGCGCTCCTCGGGGTCGTCGATCTCCTTGCCGTCGGGGTAGAAGGTCGACATCGCGCCGACGCCGGCGAGCAGGATCCCCATCGGGTGGGCGTCGTGGCGGAAGCCGCGGTAGAAGCCCTTCATGTCCTCGTGGACGAAGGTGTGGTGGGTGACGTCGTAGACCCAGCGCTCGAGCTGGGGACCGGTCGGCAGCTCGCCGAAGACGAGCAGGTAGGCGACCTCGAGGTAGGACGAGTTCGCGCAGAGGTCCTCGATCGAGAAGCCGCGATGCTGGAGGATCCCGGCGGCGCCGTCGATGTAGGTGATCGCCGAGCGGCACGAGGCGGTGTTCGTGTACCCCGGGTCGTAGCTCATCATCCCGAAGTCGTCCTCGTTGACCTTGATCTGGCGCAGGTCGAGCGCCTTGATCGTGTCGTCGGCGATCTCGATCTCGTAGCTCTTGCCGGTCCGGTTGTCGGTGATCGAGAGCGTGTCGGCGGCGCCGGCCGTCGCCCCGTCCGCTTGCTGCGTCTTCTGCTCAGTCGCCATTGCGTCTCCTCGTTCGCTCGGAAAGTCCATTGCCCATTATCGCAACGCCGATCACGAGGCAGCTGCTTTCGGGGCGGCGCTATGTCGCCGCCCGCGCGCCGTGGCGGTCGGGCGAGCGGGGGTGAGGCGTCCAGCCGCGGGCGACGTGGCCCGCGAAGCCGGCGGTCACGAGCGGATCTGCGGGCCAGGTCCCCGGAGGGAGGAACCGGGGAGGTACCGAGCGGTAGCGCGGGCGACGTGGCCCGCGAAGCCGGCGGTCAGGAGCGGATTTGCGGGCCAGGTCCCCGGAGGGAGGAACCGGGGAGGTACCGAGCGGTAGCGCGGGCGACGTGGCCCGCGAAGCGGGCGATCAGGAGCGGATCTGCGGGCCGGGTCACCCCGAGGATGCCGCGGACGGGGACTCGACGGTGCGCCAAGGGGTTTCGGAGGTGAGCGCCACGGTCCCTGGGCCCCGGCGCCCGGCCGGCCGCTACTCGAAGCGGGTCAGCTCGCGGAAGTCCTCGAGCCGGGCCTCGACCTCGTCGCGGGTCAGGCGGCGGACCCGTTCGGTCCCGAAGTCCTCGACGTTGAAAGAGGCCATCGTCGAGCCGTAGACCATCGCCCGCCGCAGGTCGGCGAGGCCGGGGTCGTGGTGGCCGAGCGAGTCGAGGTAGCCGAGGAAGCCGCCGGCGAAGCTGTCGCCGGCGCCGGTCGGATCGCGGACCTCCTCGAGCAGCAGCGCCGGCAGCGCGAAGTGGCCGTCGGCGGTGAACAGCGCGGCGCCGTACTCGCCGCGCTTGGCGACGACGATCCGCGGGCCCAGGTCCATCACCTCGCGGGCGGCGTGGATCAGGTTCGCCTCGCCGGTCAGCATCCGGATCTCGGCGTCGTTGAGGAGCACGCAGTCGACCTCGCCGATCGCGGCGACGAGCGCGTCGCGGGTGCTCTCGATCCAGAGGTTCATCGAGTCGAGGGCGGCGAGCCGCGCGCCGCTCGCCTCGGCGCGGACGCGGCGCTGAAGGTCGGGCTGGATGTTGCCGAGGAACAGCGCCTCGGAGGCGCCCGCCGCGGCGCCGATCTTCGGCTCGAAGTCGGCGAAGACGTTGAGCCGCGTCTCGTCGGTGTGGGCGACGTTCATGTCGTGCTCGTAGTGGCCGCGCCAGAAGAAGGTCTCGCCGCCGGGGACGCGCTCGATCCCGGCGGTGTCGATGCCGCGCTCGGCGAGGATCGCGAGCTCGGCGTCGCCGAAGTCGTCGCCGACCGGGCCGACGACGCGGACGTCGGTGAAGAACCCGGCGGCGAGCGCGAAATGGACCGCGGAGCCGCCGAGCATCCGCTCGCGCTCGCCGAAGGGCGTTCGCACCGAGTCGAACGCGATCGATCCCACCACCGTCAGGGCCATCCGAGGGAGGCATCGTCGCATAGCCTCCGCCGCGCATGCGTGCTGTTCAGATCAGCGAGTTCGGCGGCCCCGAGGTACTGGAGCTCGTCGAGCTGCCCGATCCCGAGCCCGCCGCGGGCGAGGTGCTGGTCGAGATCGCCCGCGCCGGGATCAACTTCGCCGACACGCACAAGCGCGACAACGTCTACCTGCGCCGCTCGTCAGCGGCGGAGCTGCCGCTGATCCCCGGCAACGAGATCAGCGGCCGCGTCGCCGGCGACGGCCGCCGCGTCGCCGCGATCCTGCCGAGCGGCGCCGGCGGCTACGCCGAGCGGGTCGCGGTCCCCGCGGAGGCGCTGGTCCCGGTCTCCGACGAGGTCTCCGACGACCAGGCGGCGGCGATCCTGATCGCCGGCCTCACCGCCTGGGGGCTGCTGCGGATCAGCGCCCGGCTGCAACCGGGCGAGACGGTCGTCGTTGAGGGCGCCGCCGGCGGCACCGGATCGCTCTGCGTGCAGCTCGCCAAGCGCGCCGGGGCGCGGGTGATCGCGCTCGCCTCGTCGGCCGCCAAGCGCGAGCTCGCCGAGCGGCTCGGCGCCGACGCCAGCGCCGACTCGCGGGCCGAGCCGGAGGCGATGAGCGCGGCGCTGCTCGAGGCCAACGGCGGCGAGCCGGTCGACGTGATCCTGCAGATGTCGGGCGGCGAGGCCTTCGACGCCCAGCTCGAGGTGCTGGCGCCGTTCGGCCGGATCGTCGCCTTCGGGATCGCCTCCGGGCAGCCGAACGAGCTTCGCACCTCGCGGCTGATGCGGAGCTCGCGCACGGTGGCCGGATTCTGGATCCCGCACCTGCTGGCTCGGCCCGAGCTGCTCGCCGAGGGCGTCTCCGAGTTGCTCGGAGCTGTAGCCTGCGGTGAGCTCGAGGTCGTGATCGGCGGCGTCCACCCGATGAGCGACGTCGCCCGGCTACAGATCGAGATGGCGGAGCGCCGCACCCATGGCAAGCTCCTCCTCGACCCGAGCGCCTGACAGAAGCAGATCCGGGCCGCGCGGTCCGGCCCACAGAGAGTGATCACAACTTGAAAACGTTCCGCGACCTCGGTCTCCGCGAGGAGATCATCACCGCCCTCGACGAGCTCGGCTACGAAGAGCCTTCGCCGATCCAGGAGCAGTCGATCCCGGAGCTGCTCGCCGGCGCCGACATGATCGGCCAGGCACAGACCGGCACCGGCAAGACCGCCGCCTTCGGCCTGCCGCTGCTGCAGTACCTGGACCCGGCCAGCGACGAGACGCAGGCGGTCGTCCTCACCCCGACCCGCGAGCTTTGCATCCAGGTGACGCAGGCGCTGCGCTCCTACGCCGAGCACCTCGACGTCAACGTCGTCGCCGTCTTCGGCGGCACCTCGGTCCGCGACCAGGCGGCGCGGGTGCGGACCGGCGCCCACGTCGTCGTCGCCACCGTCGGCCGGATGATGGACCTGATCTCGCGCGGGGCGCTGGTCCTGACCAGCGCCCGCTACGTCGTCCTCGACGAGGCCGACGAGATGCTCGATCTCGGCTTCATCGAGGACGTCGAGCGGATCCTGCGGATGTGCCCCAACGGCCGCCAGACGATGCTGTTCAGCGCGACGATGCCGCCGCCGATCGCGCGCCTCGCCGAGACCTACATGTACGACCCGATCACGATCTCGATCACGCCGAAGAAGCTGACCGTCGACAAGATCGAGCAGGCCTACGTCGAGGTCGGGCCCAGGGACAAGACCGACCGCCTCGTCGAGGTGCTGAAGGCCGAGGAACCCGAGCAGGCGATCGTCTTCTGCCGGACCAAGATCGGCACCGCCCGGCTCGACCGCGCCCTCCGCGACCGCGGCCTGCGCTCGAAGGCGCTGCACGGCGACATGAGCCAGGGCCAGCGCGACGGCGTGATGATCTCGTTCAAGGAGCACCGCTCGCCGCTGCTGGTCGCCACCGACGTCGCCGCCCGCGGCCTCGACATCGAGCACGTCACCCACGTCATCAACTACGACCTGCCGAACAACAGCGAGATCTACGTGCACCGGATCGGCCGCACCGGCCGGGTCGGGCGCACCGGCCGCGCGATCACGTTCGTGACGCCGCGCGAGCGCGACGACTTCGCGCGGATCCAGAGCGACGTCAAGGTCGAGGTCGGCGAGTGGGAGGCGCCCGAGGACCGGATCGAGCACGCGCCGCGCCCGAAGCGCCGCCACCGCCGCTCGCGCCGCGAGCGCGAGACCGAGGCCGAGGCCCCGGCGGAGGAGGCGCTCGGCGAGGAGGAGATCGAGCGGGACGAGGTCCCCGAGGTCGAGCCCGAGGACGCGGCGCCCGAGGAGGACGTCTTCGACCGCGACGAGGGGTCCGAGGCCGAGGGCGAGGACGAGCCGGTCGTCAACGAGAACGGGCAGGTCAAGGTGTTCATCAATCGCGGCGCCCGCAGCGGCATCGAGGAGGAGGACATCCGCTGGGCGCTGACCGAGGGCGCGGTCGTGCCCGACGGATCGATCCACGACGTCCGCGTCCTCGAGCGGTTCACCTTCGTCGACCTCGATGGCGAGCACGCCTCCCGGGCGCTCGATCGTCTCGATGGAACCAGGCTCAAGGGCAAGCAGATCCGGCTCGAGTACGCCCGGGGCTGAGCGCGCCGCAGCGTCCGCGGGGCTGCGCCTGCCGGCGATCGGCGTCGTCGGCTGGTGCGGCCTGATCGCGGCGCTGATCGCGGTTCCCTACCTGGTCTTCGAGCCGCCCAGCACCGACCTCGCCGCGCAGACCTTTCGCGCCGACCTCTGGCGCGAGCACGGCTGGGTGCTGTGGAACGCCGATTGGTACTCGGGCCACCTCGTCCCCGGCTACAGCCTGATCTACCCGCCGCTGGGGGCGGCGCTGGGCCCGCAGCTCGTCGGCGCGCTGGCGGCGGTCGCGATGGCGGTCGGCTTCGCGCTGCTGGTCCGTCGCGAGGCCCCCGGCCGGGGCGCAGACCTCGCCGCGATCTGGTTCGCGGTCGGCGCCGCGGCGCTGCTCTACACCGGCCGGATCACCTTCATGCTCGGCTTCGCCGTCGCGCTCGGCGCGCTGCTGCTCGTCCACCGGCCGCCGCTGGCGGCGATCGCCGCCGGCCTGGCGGCGCTGGCGAGCCCGGTCGCGGGGCTGTTCATCGCCCTCGTCGGCGCCGCCCTCGTCCTCGCCGGCCGCTTCCGCGACGGCCTGCCGCTGGCGATCGGCGCCGCGGTCGCGACGCTGGCGGTGATCGTCGCCTTCCCGGTCGGCGGCGTGCAGCCGTTCGGTCTGTCGAGCTTCTGGTGGGTGGCGGTCGCCTGCCTGATCGCGATCGCCGTCGTGCCGCCGGAGCTGCGGGCGCTGCGGATCGGGATCGCGATCTACACGGTGCTGCTGATCGGCGTCTTCATCGTCCCGACGCCGATCGGCAGCAACGCGCCGCGGCTCGGCGCGATGCTGCTCGGGCCGATCGCCGCCCTCGTCCTCTACGAGCGCCGGCCGAGGCTGCTGGCGCTCGTCTTTCTACCGTTGCTGTACTGGCAGCTCGCGGCGCCGGTCGGCGACTTCATCCGCGGCCAGGGCGACCCCTCGACCGAGGCCGCCTACTACGCGCCGCTGATCGACGAGCTCGGGCAGCGGGTCGGCGACCAGCCGGTGCGGATCGAGGTCCCGGCGACCGAGGAGCGCTGGGAGGCGGCCTACCTGGCTGAGCGCTTCCCGCTCGCCCGCGGCTGGTTGCGCCAGCTCGAGTCCGGCGACATCGCCGACTTCCGCGACGGCCCGCTGACGCCGGAGATCTACCGGCACTGGCTCGTCGACCACGGCATCTCCTACGTTGCCCTGCCGAACACGACGCTCGACTACATCGCCCGGCGCGAGGGCGAGCTGCTGCGCGGCGGCGGGCTGCCGTTCCTGCACGAGGCCTGGTCGAACGACGACTGGACGCTGTGGGAGGTGCTGCCCTCGGCCGGCGGCGCCGGGGGCGAGGCGCTCGCCTCGAAGCGCGCCCGCGTCAGCGAGCTCGGCCCCGACGGCTTCACCGTCGAGGTCCCCGGCCCCGGCGACTACCTGCTGAAGATGAGCTACACGACCTACTTCCAGGTGACGGCGGGCGACGCCTGCATCCGCCGCGCCGACGCCGGCCTGACCCGGCTCGAGGTCCCCGCCGAGCGGCCCGGGCCGCAGCAGGTCCGGGTCGAGGCCCGGCTCAGCCTCGACGGCCTGCTCGGTGTTGACGGCACCTGCTCGGGGTAGGTGCAGGCAGATGCCGGAAGTCCTCGTCGGGCCCATGCTCCGCTTCATCGGTGAGACCGAGGCGACCGTCTGGGTCGAGATGAGCGAACCGTGCGAGGTCGAGATCCTCGCCGCCAAGGCGAGCACGTTCACCGTCAAAGGTCACCACTACGCCCTGGTCGTGCTCGAGGATCTGCCCGCCGGGGAGGCGCAGGAGTACGAGGTCGCGGTCGGCGGCGCCCGCGTCTGGCCGCCGGAGGGCTACGAGTTCCCACGCCCGCGGATCGCGACGATCCCCACGGGCGGCGACCTGCGACTGCTGTTCGGCTCCTGCCGCTGCTCGGCTCCCCATCACCCGCCGCATACCTGGCAGCGCTGGTGGAACCCCAGGGGCCGCGGGCTGGATGCCCTGCACACGTTCGCGCTGCGGATGCTGCGGCAGCCGAAGGCGCTGTGGCCCGACGCGATGGTGATGCTCGGCGATCAGCTCTACGCCGACGAGCCGCCCAAGAACGTCCGCGAGCAGGTCGCGCACCGCGAGGTCCACGCCGACGGCCCGGTGGACGTGCTCGAGGACTTCGAGGAGTACACCGTCGGCTACCGCGACATCTGGACATACCCGGTCGTCCGCTGGATGCTCTCGACGTTGCCGACAGCGATGATCTTCGACGACCACGAGATCAACGACAAGTGGAACACCTCGGAGGCGTGGCTGATCGAGCATCGCAAGACCGATTGGTACGAGACGCGGATCATCGGCGGCCTGATGGCGTACTGGATCTACCAGCACCTCGGCAACCTCTCGCCGCGCGAGCTCGCCGAGGATGAGACGTTCCAACGGCTCGCCGACGCCGACGACGGCAGCGCGATCGTCGCGGATCTCGCGCGCCGCGCCGAGAGCCAGGATTCGCACTCGCGGTTCAGCTTCTGTAGCGACATCGGCCCGGCGCGATTGCTGGTGCTCGACTCGCGCGCCGGCCGCCAGCTCAGCGGCGGCGAGCGGCGGATCATGAGCGACGACGAATGGGGCTGGGTCAAGGACCGTGTCGACGGCGAGCACCGCCACCTGATCATGGCCAGCTCGCTGCCGTTCCTGCTCCCCGATGGCATGCACGACATCGAAGCCTGGTCGGAGGCCGTCACCGGCGGCGCCTGGGGCAAGCGCCTCGAGCCGCTGGGCGAGAAGGTGCGGATCGGGGCCAACCTCGACCACTGGGCCTGCTTCCAGCAGTCCTATCGCGAGTACGAGCAGCTCGTCATCGACATCGCCAGCGGCGTCTGCGGGGAGCCGCCGGACACCCTTGTGATGCTCGGCGGCGACGTCCACCACTGCTACGTCACCGAGGTGAAGCTGCCGCCGGGGTCGCAGCCCTCGCGCACGAAGATCTGGCACGCGGTCTGCTCGGGCCTGAGGAAGGAGCTGCAGGCCGGCGAGCGCCTCGTGCTGGCGCTCGGCCACACCTGGCCCGCCGCCCGGCTCGGCCGCAAGCTCGCCGCGGCCGTCAGCGTCCGACCGCGGCGGCTGCGCACCACGATCACCACCCGGCCCCGCTTCCGCAACCAGATCGGCACGCTCGAGATCGCCCGCGGCGAGGCGGGCCTGCGGATCGAGCAGGCGACGGGCCGCTGGGACGACCCGCAACTGCGCACGGTGATCGAGGAGAAGCTGCTGTAAGACGGTGGGGGTCGGGGCGCCGCCGGCCTGGCGGCCGCCGGCCGCTACCGTTCCGCAGGATGAGCGGCGAGCAGCTTCCCGGCGGCGTCGTGCATGAGCTGCCGGCCGACCTGCGGGGCGAGCTGCTCGCCAGCGCCACGGCGCTCGCGGCCTGGCAGGACATCACGCCGCTGGCCCGCAACGAGTTCATCTGCTGGGTCGAGGACGCCAAGCAGCAGAAGACGCGCGAGCGGCGCATCCGCCGGACCCGCGAGGAGCTCGAGGACGGCATGCGGCGGCCGTGCTGCTGGCCCGGCTGCTCCCACCGCGAGCGCAACGGCAGGCCGTGAACCGGCGAGTGGCCTGAGACCGGCACCGCGCGGCGAGCTCGCGTCCCGCCGGCTGCGACCCGCCGGCAGCAGGCGGAGTCAGGAGCCGAGCTTCACCCCGAGCAGCCGCTCAAGCTCGGCGATCGTCCGCGCCGGGTCGCGGTGGAGGATCGCGGTCATGCCGACCGCCTCGGCGCCGGCGACGTTCTCGCGCAGGTCGTCGACGAAGGCGCAGCGCGACGCCGCGACGCCGATCCGCTCGGCGCCGAGCTCGTAGATCTCCGGCTGCGGCTTGTGCAGGCCGACGTCGCCGGAGATCACGGTCGCGTCGAAGATCCCGAGCGGCGCCCGCTCGTAGATCCCGGTCCCCCACGAGTTCGTGATCAGGCCGGTGCGGATGCCGGCGGCGCGGGCATGCTCGACGGCCTCGATCATCGCCTCCTCGGGCTCGAGGCCGGCGAACAGGCGCTCGATCAGGCCCGGCGGATCGACCCCGAGCAGCTCGCCGAAGTCGCGCTCGAACACCTCTTCGGCAACCGAGCCGCGCTCGAGCGCCCGCAGCAGCGCCAGCGCCTCGCCGTCGCCGCGGAACAGCTCCAGCACGGCGCCGCGCTCGAGCCCCTCGCCGGCGCAGAAGGCGTCGAAGCTGGCCCAGATGTCGGTCGTCAGCACGCCGCCGAAGTCGACGAGCAGCCCGCGTGTCCCGTTCGCGTCCACCACCCGTTGATATCAACTGGGCCGCCGCTCGACCGGCGCCGGTCGCAAGCTAGGCTCTCGCGGCGATGGCAGCCGAGCGCGACAGCGGCGCCCCCGAGGGCATCGACCCCGGTCGCGTCGGCGCCTGGATCGAGGCCACCGTCGCCGGCGCCCGCGGCCCGTTCAGCTACGAGCGCATCGCCGGCGGCCGCTCGAACCTGACCTACGCGGTCAGCGACTCCGCCGGCAACCGCTGGGCGCTGCGGCGGCCGCCGCTGGGCAAGGCGCTGGGCTCCGCCCACGACATGGGCCGCGAGCACCGCGTCGTCTCGGCGCTCGCCGCGACCGACGTCCCGGTCGCCCCGATCGCGGGCTACTGCACCGACGAGGGCGTCAACGGCGCGCCGTTCTACCTGATGGACTTCGTCGCGGGGCCGGTCCTGCGCCAGCGGTCCGACGCCGACGCGTTCCCCGACGAGGCCGACCGGCGCGCGATCGGCGAGCGCGTCGTCGACACCCTGGTCGCGATCCACGCGGTCGACCCCGATGCGGTCGGCCTCGGCGAGCTCGGCAAGAGGCAGGACTACGTCGCCCGCCAGCTCCATCGCTGGCAGCGCCAGTGGGAGGGCTCGAAGACGCGCGAGATCGCGCTCGTCGAGTCGGTCCACGACGCGCTCGCGGCGCGGATCCCCGAGCAGGGCCCGGCGGCGATCGTCCACGGCGACTACCGGCTCGACAACATGATCCTCGACGGCTCCGGCGCCGTCGCCGCGGTCGTCGACTGGGAGCTCTGCACGCTCGGCGACCCGCTCGCCGACGTCGGGCTGCTGCTCGTCTACTGGGGCGAGGAGGGCGACGAGCTGCAGCCGCTGTTCGAGCCGGCGACGACGGCGCCCGGGTTCCCGTCGCGAGCGGACGTCAAGGCGCGCTACGCGGAGCGCTCGGGCCGTGACCTGGCGGCGATCGACTTCTTCGTCGCGCTCGGCTACTGGAAGCTGGCGATCATCCTCGAGGGCGTCTACTCGCGCTACGCGAAGGGCCAGTACGGCGAGCCCGAGGCCGGCTTCGAGCAGTTCGGCAAGAACGTCGAGCGGCTCGCCGAGGCGGCCGCCGCCGCGGTCGAGCGGCTCGGCTGACTCAGCCCTTCCGATTCTCCTTTCCGCTCCACCAGCAGTCGCCGGCGTCACCTGCGCCGTGCCCTCACCACCGGCGCATCCCACGTTCCCGGCGCCTCCCCGCAACCGTTGCCGCGGCTGCCGGGTCGCCATCTTGGGGCGGGACGCCGCTAGGTCGCCGCCTGCGCCCCGGTACGGGCCGGCGTCTCGGGGGCCGCGCCACCGGCGCCCTCGGAGAAGCGGTTCAGCTCGCGCCGCGCGATCACCATCTTGTGGACCTCGTCGGGACCGTCGGCGACCTTGAGCATGCGGCCGAAGCGCCACATCGCCGCCAGCGGCGTGTCGTCGGAGAGCCCGAGCGCGCCGTGGACCTGGATCGCGCGGTCGAGCACGTCCATGACGACGTTGGCGGCGACGACCTTGATCATCGAGATCTCGCGGCGCGCCTCGCGCTTGCCGGCGGTGTCCATCAGCCAGGCCGCCTTCAGGGTCAAAAGCCGCGCCTGCTCGGTCTCGATCCGGCTCTTGGCGACGAAGTCCTGGACGAACTGCTTGTCGGCGAGCTTCGAGCCGAACGCCTCGCGCTCGTTGGCGCGCCGGCACATCAGCTCGATCGCCCGCTCGCAGGTGCCGATCGCCCGCATGCAGTGGTGGATCCGGCCCGGGCCGAGCCGGTCCTGGGCGATCACGAACCCGGCCCCGCGCGGGCCCAGCAGGTTGGCCGCGGGAACGCGGCAGTCCGTGTAGCGGACCTCGCAGTGGCCGGGGCCGGCGGCGTGGCCCATCACCGGCACCGGGCGGACCAGCTCGAAGCCCGGGTTGTCGGTCGGGACGATGATCATGCTCGCCCGCGCGTAGCGGTGGGCGTCGGGGTCGGTGACGACCATCGCGATCGCCATCTGGGCGCCGACCGCGCCCGAGGTGAACCACTTGTGGCCGTTGATCACCCACTCGCCGGCGGCCTCGTCGAGCTCGGCCCGGGCCTTAAGCGTCGTCGGGTCGGAGCCGGCGACCTCGGGCTCGGTCATCGAGAAGCAGGAGCGGGCATGCTCGTTGAGCAGCGGCTCGAGCCAGGTCCGCCGCTGCTCGTCGGTGCCGTGCTCGGCGAGGATCTCCATGTTGCCGGTGTCGGGCGCGGCGCAGTTGAACGCCATCGGCGCGACGACGGGGCTGCGGCCCATCTCCTCGCAGAGCAGCCCGTACTCCCAGTTGCTCAGCCCGGGACCGTGCTCGCCGGGCAGAAACAGGTTCCACAGGCCCTGGGCGCGGGCGCGCTCGCGGATCGCGACGATGATCTCCGGGTAGGCGACGCCGGGCCCGACCTCGCGGTCGAGCGCGGCGATCGCCTCGGCCTCGACCGGATAGACGTGCGCGTCCATGAACGCGCGGACCTGGGCGAGCAGGTCCTCGAGGCGGGGGCCGAGCGTGAAGTCCATCCGCGAGCAGCCTAGCGCCCGCTCGCCGGCCGCACCCCGGCCCGGCCGGGGGGCCCGGCCGAGCGGTCGCCGTGGATAGGATCGGCGCATGAGAGCACCGCGGCCGCCGCTGGAAGGTCAAGCCGACAACGGGAAGCTGGGCAAGCGGTGAGCGACGCCGGCTCGCTCGCGGCCGCGCCGGCACAGAAGGTGGCGGTCGTCGCCTGCATGGACGCGCGGCTGCCGCCGCTCGATGCGCTCGGACTCGAGCTCGGTGACGCGCACGTGATCCGCAACGCCGGCGGCGTCGTCACCGACGACGTGATCCGCTCGCTGGCGATCTCCCAGCGCAAGCTCGGCACGACCGAGATCGTCCTCGTCCATCACACCGACTGCGGGATGACGACGATCAGCGACGAGGGGTTTGCCGCCGAGCTCGAGGCCGCCGCCGGCGAGCCGCCGCCGTTCGCGATCGGTGCCTTCGCCGACGCCGAGCAGAGCGTCCGCGAGTCGGCCCGCAGGCTGCGCGACTCGCCGTTCCTGCCGAGCCGCGAGCGGATTCGTGGCTACGTCTACGACGTCGAGTCGGGGGAGTTGGCCGCGGTCGCCACCGCTGGTTGATCCTCGGGCTCGGGCTCGTCGCCGTCGTCCGCCGCGGCCGTCCGTGCCCACGGCGGCTTGATCAGCTTGTAGGCGCGGACGCCCTCGCCGTGTGGCAGCTGCACCTCGCGGCGCAGGATGTAGGTGAACAGGGCGCCGAAGGCGACGGCGACGATCGAGCCGGCGATCACCGCGAACTGCGCGTCGCCCTTGGCGACGAGAATCGCGCCGGAGGCGATCAGCACCGCCGCGAGGATCCCGCGGAGCAGGTTCTTGCCGCTCCTGAACGCGAGCCGGCCGCCGACGAGCACGCCCGGGATCGACCCGAGCAGGATGTTGCCGGCGAGGCTGAAGTCGATGTTGCCGCCGACCAGGTGCGCGGCGCTCGCCGCCCATAGCAGCACCGCCGCGTGGAAGATGTCGGTGCCGACGACGCGGTTGGGCGTGAGCCGGAAGACGGCGATCAGGATGATCCCGATCAGCGTTCCCGAGCCGGCCGAGGTGAGGCCGATCACGAACCCGGTGATCAGGCCGGTCGCGACCGCGGCGATGATGTGGCGGCGATGCAGGTGCATCGCGAACCGCTCCCTGATCACGTCGGGGAGGAACAGCGTCCGCAGCATCGTCGCGATGCCGACGACCAGCAGCGTGCCGCCGAGCAGCCCGAACACGATCCCCTTCAGCTTCTCCTCGCCGTAGGAGCGCTCGATCAGCTCGATCACGTAGACGCCGGCGATCGCGGCGGGCACGCTGCCGACCGCCATCCAGAAGGCGAGGCCCCTGTGGACGGTGCCGGCGCGCAGGTGCTGGTAGCCACCGACGGTCTTGGTCACCGCGGCGTAGAAGATGTCGGTGCCGATCGCGGTCACCGGCTCGGTCTTGAACACGAGCACCAGCAGCGGCGTCATCAGCGAGGCGCCGCCCATGCCGGTGAGGCCGACGAGCACGCCGATGCCGAAGCCGAAGATGACGACCGCTGGATCCATGGTCAGTGTGGGGACGCGAGGGTCGAGTCCGGCCGGACCTGTATCTTGACCGGCGAACTCAGGAAAGCGCCGCGGCAGTTTACCGCGATCAGGGCCGCCCGGCCGGTCATCCGACCGCCGGATGGGTGCCGGTCTCGCCGCGGGCGACGAGCGCGCCGGGCTCCTCGAGCAGCTTCGTCACCGCTTCCGGCAGCTGACCGGTGGCGACCTGCTCGAGCGTGATCTGCTCGAGCACCTCGCGCAGCGTCTGCCGCACCGCGATCCAGACCTCGCGCAGGTGCTCGGCGCTGCCCTCGTAATGGGTCTCCTCCGGCGGCAGGTCCTGGATGTTGGCCAGCGGCCCCTCGACCGCGCGGATCACGTCGGCGACGGTGACGGCGCTGGCCGGCTGCGCGAGCCAGTAGCCGCCGCGGGCGCCGCGCTTGGTGCGGATGATCCCGGCGCGCTTGAGGTCGAGCAGGATGTGCTCGAGGAACTGCAGCGGGATCTCCTGCGCGGCGGCGAGCCGCGTCCCCTTGACCGGGCTGCCGGCCGGGGAGGCGCTGAGCTCGAGCGTCGCTCGCACCGCGTAATCGGCTTTGGCGGAGATCCTCATCGTGGGCGGCGGGCCTTTGTTGACCTCAGTTGGTCAGAATCCCGACGATGATAGATCTGCAATCGCATTCGACCGTCTCCGACGGCCAGCTCGAGCCCGCCGACGTCGTCCGATCCGCCGCCGAGGCCGGGATCGCCGTGATGGCGCTGACCGACCACGACGGCGTCGCCGGCGTCGAGGAGGCGAGCCGGACCGCCGCCGAGGTCGGGATCGAGAACGTCCCCGCGGTCGAGATGTCCTGCGTCCACAAGTACTCCGAGGACCTCCACATCTGCGGCTACTGGATCGACCTCGAGCGGATCCGGCCCGCGTGCGAGAGGGCGCAGCAGGAGCGCGTCGACCGCGCCCGGGAGATCATCGCCAACCTCAACGAGCACGGGGTCGAGGTGACGTTCGAGGATGCCGTCGCCCAGGCCGGCGCCGCCGATGCGATCGGCCGCCCCCACATCGCCAAGGCCGCCGGCGCCGGCCCCGACCTCGGCCCGTTCTTCGAGGAGTACCTGGTGCCGGGGGCGAAGGCGTTCGTCTCGCGCAGCTGGCCGAGCGCCGAGCAGGCCGTCGAGCTGATCCACGGCGCCGGCGGTGTCGCCGTCGTCGCCCATCCCTACTGGGACGTCAAGGACCCCGCCCAGGTCCGCGACCTCGTCGAGAGCCTCGTCCGCGACGTCGGCCTCGACGGGATCGAGACCTTCTACCCGCCGCACACCGAGCAGCAGACCCGCCACTGCTTCGAGCTCTGCGCCGAGTTCGACCTGGTCCCGACCGCCTCCTCGGACTTCCACGGGCCGACCCACAAGACGTTCTCGAAATGGGGCGACTACGAGACCTACGGGCTCGGCGATCCGGTGCTGCCGCCGCGGCCGGGGGCGTAGGGCGCGCGGTACTGAGGCCGGGAAGGCGCGCGTCCGTACGCACCCCGTGGCCGGCGGCGGCGTGCCGCCGGCGGCGCGCGGCCACCGCCGGCGGTGCGCGGCGACGAGGGAGCGAGCCGCCCGCTGGGAGACCGGCTACAGCGCAAGCCGCCACCGGAGAAAGCGACCGCGGGGAGACCGGCCACCGGGCGAGCCGACCGCGGGGCGAGCCGACCGCGGGGCGAGCCGACCTTCGGTACGGCGACCTTCGGCACGCCGACCTTCGGCACGGCGGCTTCGGCACGGCGCTCGGCTGGAGGCCCGCCCGCCAAGCCACGCTGCCTGCCTCGCGTCAGCGATCGTCCGGCCCATGCGCCCCGGAGTCAGCCGGCCGAGCCACTGCGAATCGCATCGCTC
>CAZCFA010000014.1:4926-6464 GCA_964497825.1 uncultured Conexibacter sp. | reverse complement strand
TCCGGCCCATGCGCCCCGGAGTCAGCCGGCCGAGCCACTGCGAATCGCATCGCTCCAGCCCACGCGATCCGTAACAGAGCGGTCGCCCGACGCCCGCCACCCGCACCAAGCGCGCGCCGCCCGGTATCGGCGAGCGCTGGCTCGAGTTGCCTGATCGCCCGCCGGGTCTGGCAGGCTCTGCGAAGCGATGCGCCGGCGACTCCCCCTCGATGCCCGATTCGTTCTCGCGATTCGTGGCCAGTTGGGGAACCGGCCGTGACGTAGGAGAACCCGATGCGAATCCACCTCTCCGTCGCCTACTGGCCCTGGTACTCGTTCGAGGAGCAGGTCGAGCTCGCGCGGGTCGCGGACGAGGCCGGGCTCGAGGGGGTCTGGGTCTCGGAGGCGTGGGGGCAGGACGTGGTCTCGATCCTCGCGATCCTCGCCGACCGCACCGAGCGGATCGGGATCGGCTCGGCGCTGATGCAGATTCCGGCGCGACAACCGACCGCGGCGGCGATGGCGGCGGCGACGATCGACGTGATCTCCGGCGGGCGGATGCGGCTCGGCCTTGGGCTCTCCGGGCCGCAGGTCTCCGAGGGCTGGTACGGGGTGCCGTTCGAGCGCCAGCTCGGGCGGATCCGCGAGTACATCGAGATCGTGCGGATGGCGTGGGCGCGGGAGCCGGTGATCCACGACGGCCGCAGCTTCAAGCTGCCATCGGAGGGCGGCAGCGGCCTCGGCAAGCCGCTGAAGCTGATGGCGAAGCCGGTCCAGGCGCGGCTGCCGATCTACGTCGGCGCGATCGGCCCGCGATCGGTCGAGCTCGTCGGCGAGGTCGGTGACGGCTGGATCCCCGCGTTCTTCGATCCCGACGACGGCGCCGGGCTGCTCGAGCGGCTCGACGCGGGGCTGGCGAGGAGCGGTCGCGACCGCTCCGCGATCGACATCGCCCCGACGGTCCCGGTCGCGGTCTCCGACGACGTCGAGGAGGCCCGCAACCACCTGCGGCCGATCATCTCCTTCTACCTCGGCGGCATGGGCGCCAAGGACAGGAACTTCTACGTCGATCTGCTCGCCGCCAACGGCCTCGCCGACGAGGCGCATGAGGTCCAGGACAAGTTCCTCGCCGGCGACCGGGTCGGCGCCGCGATGGCGCTGACGCCGGAGGTGATCGACATGTGCGGGATCGCCTGCCGGCCCGGCGAGCTCGACGAGCGAATCGCCCGCTTCGAGCGCGCCGGCGCCGACTCGGTGATCGCGATCCCGTTCGGGGCCGACAAGGCACAGACGGTGCGCAGGCTGGCCGAGCTGTAGGCGCCGCCGCGGGGCCCGCAACGGAGCGCGGCCCGTGGCCTCGCGGCGCCGCGCGGGCCGGTCGGCTGCACCGCTTGGCTGGTGGGGGCCCCGCCCCGCCCGAGCCGCCGAAAGTTCCGCCAGAGGGCCGGTCCGCGCACGAGGGGCCGGGGGCCGGGGCCGTACGCGGCTTGGCCCGGCGAGCCGCAGGTTCCGGCACCGGGCTGGCCCGGCTCCCGCGCGGCTTGGCCCCGGCGAGCCGC
>CAZCFA010000014.1:0-4826 GCA_964497825.1 uncultured Conexibacter sp. | reverse complement strand
CGCGCCTTCGCCCGGCGAGCCGGACCGGGCTGGCCCGGCTCCCGCGCGGCTTGGCCCCGGCGAGCCGCAGATTCCGGCACCAGCAGTGCCGCAATCCGCGGATCGATCGGCGATCCCGGGATTCAGGTCTCGCGGCCGCGCGTGCCGTCACCTCCGGTCCCCGTGTGATCGGCCGCGTGTGCAGCCGCCTCCGATCGCCGGTGTGATCGGCCACGCGCGTAGCCGCCTCCGGTCGCCGGTGTGAGCGGCCGCGCGCGCCGCCACCTCCGGTCCCGGTGTGCTCGGCCGCACTCCGGCCGCCGGCGGCTACTGGGCCGCGATCAGGCCCTCGGCCTCGAGGTAGTCGAGCACGTCGCGGGCGCTCTGCTCCGGGGTCCGGTCGGCGGTCTCGATCCGCAGCTCCGGGTTCAGCGGCTCCTCGTAGGGGTCGGAGATGCCGGTGAACTCCTTGATCTCGCCCGAGCGCGCCTTCGCGTAGAGGCCCTTGGTGTCGCGCGCCTCGCAGTCCTCGAGCGAGGTCGCGACGAAGACCTCGACGAAGCGGCCGTGGCCGTCGTGCAGCGCGCGGGCGTTGTCGCGGGTCTCGCGGTAGGGCGAGATCGCGGCGGTGATCACCGGGACGCCGTTGCGCGAGAGCAGGTCGGCGACGAACGCGATCCGGTTGATGTTGGTGTCGCGGTCCTCCTTCGAGAAGCCGAGGCCCTTCGAGAGGTTCTCGCGGACGACGTCGCCGTCGAGCACCTCGAGCGGGATGCCGCGGTCGGAGAACTCGTCGATCAGCACCTCGGTGATCGTCGACTTGCCGGAGCCGGAGAGCCCGGTCATCCAGAGGGTGAAGCCCTTGTGGTCAGCCATGTGGTTTCGCTTTGCTCCTTGTCTGGTGGCGGCGGCGCGCGCCAAGCGGCCGCGCCGGGGGAAGCGGCGCGCCTAGGCGGCGGCGCCCTCCTGCTTGTAGGAATCGATCAGGATCTGCGCGACCTCGGGCCGCGAGAACTCCGGCGGCGGCATCTCGCCGCCGGCGAGCATCTCGCGGACCTTGGTGCCGGACAGGAACAGCCGGTCCTCGGCGTCGTGCGGACAGGTCTTGTTCGAGCCCATCCCCTCGCACTTGTGGCACCAGAAGGTGTGCTCGAACTTCAGCGGCCGGATCCCGAGCCTGTCGAGATCGACCTCGTCGAACAGCTTCTGCGCGTCGTAGGTCCCGTAGTAGTCGCCGACCCCGGCGTGGTCGCGGCCGACGATGAAGTGGGTGGCGCCGTAGTTGCGGCGCACGACCGCGTGGAAGATCGCCTCGCGCGGGCCCGCGTAGCGCATCGCCGCCGGGTTGACGCCGAGCACGACTCGGTCGTGCGGGTAGTAGTCCTCCATCAGCACCTCGTAGCACTTCATCCGCACGTCGGCGGGGATGTCGCCCTTCTTCGTCTCGCCGATCAGCGGGTGCAGGAAGAGACCGTCGCAGACCTCGAGCGCGGCCTTGGTCAGGTACTCGTGGGCGCGGTGGATCGGGTTGCGGGTCTGGAAGGCGACGATCCGCTTCCAGCCGCGGTCGGCGAACTCCTTGCGCGACTGCTCCGGGGTGAAGTAACGGCGCATGAACGCCTCCTCGTGATCGGGCATGTCGTCGGCCTCGATCTCGCCGGCGATGCAGCGGGCGCCCTCCTGGCGGGTCGCGGCGACGCCCGGGTGGGCGTCGTCGGTCGTCCGGTAGACGAGCTCCGCCTCCTTCTCGACGTCGCGCTCGAAGACCTCCGAGATCCGGATCCGCCCGAGCTTCTTGCCGTTGTCGGCGCTGAGCTCGACGACGTCGCCCTCGCCGGCGTCGAGGTCGGTCGCGAGCACCACCGGGATCGGCCAGACCTCCTCGCCGTCGGCGAGCGTCATGTTCTCGACCACGGCCTCCCAGTCCGCCGAGCCCATGAAGCCCCCAAGCGGCGCGAAGCCACCGTTGCCGAGCAGCTCGAAGTCGGCGGTCTGGCGGGCGGAGAGGGTCAGGGACTTGTCACTCATCTCGGTTGTTCAGCTCCTCGTGGATTGCGTTTCTATGGGCGCTCGTCGCGGAAATCGTCAGCCGCGGGAGGGTAGGGAACCCACCGCCCGGGCGGCTTGCCGGCGGCGCCTGCGCTCGGCGGTGCGGACCGCGCCGGCGTCCGTCCGGTACCGGCCCGGCGCCCCGTGCGGGGGCACCGCCCGCGGAGCCCGTCGTGTGGGTGCGGCGGCCGCGCCCGCGCGGCGGGTGGCCGGCGTCGTGCAATGGGTTATAGGGGATATCGCGCTCGCTCAGTCGCGCGGTGGACCGCGATCGGGTCGGCCGGCGCAAGGCGGCGCGCACGCGAGGCGGCAGCCGGCGCGGCTTGGGCCGCGGTCCGCCCGCGGACGGAACGACTTCGCTCGGCGCCACCGGGTCGCCGTCACCGAGCGGGAGCCGGCCGCCGCGACTTGGCCGCGGACGGACGACTTCGCGGGCGCCACCGGGCGCCCGTCAACGGAGCGGGAGGCCGGCGCCGGCCCTCAGTCGATCTCGCCCGACTCGACCAGGAACGCTACCCGCACGTGGGCGCGGTACTCGTCGAGGTTCTCGCCGCGCAGCCCGGTGCTGACGATGTCGACGGCGCGGATGTTGCGGAGCTTGTTCTGGGCGCTGCTCAGCGCCTGGCGGGCGGCGTCGTCGGTCGAGACCTTCGAGCTGCCTACGAGCTCGATGATCTTCACTACGGCCATCGGGTCTCTCCTTGATTCGGGGACGGGCCGACAGTTGTATCCGGCGCGAGCCTGACGGGGTCGGTCCGATTCCGGCCGGTGCGAGCGCCGAGCCTAGACGGGGTCCGACCGCGGCCGCGGTGCGAGCGCCGAGCCTAGACGGGGTCCGACCCCGGCCGGTGCGAGTGCCGGCGGCCCCAGGTGCGGGGCTCGCCCCACGGCGACCCGCTGCGCTCGGCGGAGCGGACGCCCTCGATCAGGGCCGCGCGCTGCCAGGGGTTGACCGGCTCGCGGCGCCGTGGCGCCGGCGTCGTGTCGGCGAGGAACTGCTCGACCGCGGCGATCACCGCCGCCGCCTCGCGCGGGTCGGCGGCGCTGAGCATCTCGATCCGCGGGCGCGCCCCGCGCCGGTTGCCGTTGGTTGCCATCGGTCGCGAACCGTACCCGGGCGCGGGCATCGGCGCCGGCGCCCGCGGGCACGGCCACCGGGTCCGGCGTGCGCCGGGCGCGCTCGCGTGGCGCTGAGCGAAGGTTTCGCTCAGAGCGGGATGTTGCCGTGCTTGCGCTGCGGCTGCGGCACCCGCTTGGTCTGCAGCGTGCGCAGCGCCCGGATCAGCTTCGGCCGCGTCATCCGCGGCTCGATCACGTCGTCGATGTAGCCGCGCTCGGCCGCCGAGTAGGGGTTGGCGAAGCGCGCCTTGTAGTCGTCCATCAGCTTCTGCCGGCGCTCGCCGGGCGTCGGCGACTGGGCGAGGTCGCGGCGGTAGATGATGTTGACCGCGCCCTCGGGCCCCATCACCGCGACCTCGGCGGTCGGCCAGGCGAAGTTGAAGTCGGCGAGCATGTGCTTGGAGTTCATGACGTCGTAGGCGCCGCCGTAGGCCTTGCGGGTGACGACCGTGAGCTTCGGCACGGTCGCCTCGGTGAACGCGTAGAGCAGCTTCGCGCCGTGGCGGATGATCCCGTTCCACTCCTGCGAGGTGCCGGGCAGAAAGCCGGGGACGTCGGTGAAGGTGACCAGCGGCACGTTGTAGGCGTCGCAGGTGCGGACGAACCGCGCCGCCTTCTCCGAGCTCTCGATGTCGAGGACGCCGGCGAGGTGCATCGGCTGGTTGCCGACGACGCCGACCGGGAAGCCGTCGAGCCGGCTGAAGCCGCAGATGATGTTCTTGGCGAAGTGCTCGTGGACCTCGAAGAACTCGCCGTCGTCGACGATCAGCGCGATCACGTCGCGCATGTCGTAGGGCTTCTGCGGGTCGGCGGGCACGATCCCGTCGAGCGCCTCGTCCATCCGCTCGGGGTCGTCGAAGGGCTCCACCCGCGGCGGCAGCTCGAGGTTGTTGGAGGGCAGGAAGCCGAGCAGGTAGCGGACGTCGTCGAGGCAGCCCTCCTCGTCGTCGGCGGCGAAGTGGGCGACCCCCGACTTCGTGTTGTGGGTCATCGCGCCGCCGAGCTCCTCCATCTCGACCTCCTCGCCGGTGACCGTCTTGATCACGTCGGGGCCGGTGATGAACATGTGCGAGGTCTCCTTGACCATGAAGATGAAGTCGGTCATCGCCGGCGAGTAGACGGCGCCGCCCGCGCAGGGGCCCATGATCACGCTGATCTGCGGGATCACCCCCGAGCACTGGACGTTGCGGACGAACACGTCGCCGTAGCCGCCGAGCGAGACGACGCCCTCCTGGATCCGGGCGCCGCCGGAGTCGTTGATCCCGATCACCGGCGCGCCGACCCGGGCCGCCATGTCCATGACCTTGACCATCTTCTCCGCCATCACCTCGCCGAGCGAGCCGCCGAACACCGTGAAGTCCTGGCTGAAGACGAACACGGTGCGGCCGTCGATCTCGCCGTAGCCGGTGACGACGGCATCGCCCCACGGCCGGTTCCTCTGCATCTCGAAGTCGGAGGTGCGGTGGCGGACGAAGGTGTCGAGCTCCTCGAAGCTGCCGGGGTCGAGCAGCTTCTCGATCCGCTCGCGCGCGGTCAGCTTGCCCTTCGCATGCTGCTTGGAGACCGCGGCCTCGGAGGCGGAGTGAATCGCCGCTTCGCGCAGCTCCCGCAGGTAGCCGAGCTTCTCGTCGAACGTCTCCGGGTTCTTCTCGCGGACCATCGGGGCCGAGCAGTCTAGT
>CAZCFA010000013.1:0-46899 GCA_964497825.1 uncultured Conexibacter sp. | reverse complement strand
TGTCCGAGCATCGCGATCGCGTCGCCAAGCGGCCGCCACCCTCGCTACCGATCAGTCAGCGAGCAGGGAAGAAGGCGCAGGAGGTGCGATCGGTGACGGAATCGCCGCCGCCGGCCGGGGCCCGGCGGCAGACGGAGTTGCCGGGCGGGAATCGCCCGGCGGCCGGGTATGACCCGGCGGACGTGAAGCGGCTGGTCGAAGCCCGACGCTCCCGTGAGCGCGCCGGGACGAGTCGCGCCCTTCCGCATCGCCCGCGGATCATTCGCGGCGATCAGCCGGGTTGCGGCTCCGCGGCCGCCGGGTCCGCCTCCCGCCCGCTCGCCAGCTCGCGCCAGCGCGAGCGCCGGTGGAAGTGGCCGCCGGCGCTGACCCGGTCCCGCTTGCGGACCAGCGCAAAACAGACCGCGGCGCCGGCGAGGGCGAGCGCGGCGGCGGCGATGAAGGCGAGCTGGAAGCCGTCGACATGAGCGGCGGTGAGATCGCCGAGCACGTCGCGCACGACCGGGCTCTGGTCGGCGTTCTGCAGGCCCCGTTGGTCGGCGACGACGATGAAGTTCTTGACGTCGGCGATCTGCTTGGCGGTCGGGGTGATGCCGCGCTCGGCGAGCCGCTCATCGAGCTGGTGGCGGTACCAGCCGAGCTCGATCGCGAGCAGGATCGAGATCCCGAGCGCGCCGCCGAGCTGCTCGGAGGTGTTGATCATCCCGGCCGCGCGGCCGCGGTCGCGCTCGGGGACGGCATTGAGGCCGACCGGGTCGTTGACGGTGAGGACGATGCCGAGCCCGAGCCCCTGCAGGGCGAGGCCGGGGATCAGCGCCGCGACCGACTGATCGGCGACGCCGATCGCGAGCGCGCCGCCGGAGGCGGCGAGGATCAGGAACCCGACCACGAGCGGCCACCGGCCGCCGATCCGATCGAAGGCGCGGCCGGCGAGCGGGCCGGCGAGGATGATCGGCACCGTCGCCGGGATCAGCGCGATGCCGGCGGCGACCGGGCCGACGCCGATCACGAGCAGCAGCACGAACGGCAGCAGGAACCCCATGCCGAGCTCGACGGCGCCGCTGAGGAGCTGGCTCAGGTTGGCCGCGAGGAAGTTGTCGTGGCGGAACAGGCGGAAGTCGATCAGCGGATCGTCGAGCCGCAGCTCGATCAGCGCGAAGGCGGCGAACGACGCGATCGCGGCGATCACCGGGCCGTAGACGATCGGGGCGTCGAAGCCGACGTCGCCGGCCTGCGAGAGCCCGAACAGCAGCAGCCCGGCACCGGCGGCGAGCGTGATCATGCCGGCGAAGTCGAGGTCGCGGACGCGGCCCTTGACGAGCGCCGGCAGCGGCGGGCAGGCGCTCAGCGTGAGCCCGATCGCGACGACCGCGAGCGGCACGTTGACGAGGAAGACGAGCCGCCAGTCGACGCTGGTCAGGACGCCGCCGAGCACCGGCCCGAGAGCGGCGAAGAAGGCCGAGCCGCCGGCGAGGACGCCGAGCGCCATCCCGCGCCGGTCAGCGGGCGCGACGGCGCTGACGATCGCGACCGAGGTCGGCATCATGCAGGCTGCCCCGACCCCCTGGACGACGCGTGCGGCGAGCATCCAGGCCATCCCCTGGGCGAGGCCCGCCATCACCGTCGCGCCGGCGAAGATCACGGCGCCGGCGAGGAAGACGCGGCGCAGCCCGAGCAGGTCGCCGAGCTTGCCGCCGAAGACCATGAACGCGGCCAGCGGCAGGATGTTTGCCGTCAGCAGCCACTGGCCCTCGTCGAGGCTGCCGTGGAGGTCGTGGATCGCGTCGGAGGAGGCGAGCGGGACCGCGGTCTGATCGACCAGGATCATGCTCGCCGACAGCGTCATCGCGACCAGCGCCGGCCACATCGATCGCGCTCCGGCGGTGGGGCTCATGCCGCCGCCGTCAGCGGGCGTTCGGGATCTTCACCTTCTTGCCCTTCGGCGCGTGACGCCGCTGCTTCTTCGTGTAGGGGAGATCGACCCACTTCTTCTTCGAGAACAGCTTCGTCATGTTCGCGAAGTAGGGCGAGGTCGGATCGGACGCCTGCGAGTAGGTGAGGATCCCCTCCGCGTTCGGCCCGTTCCTGGTCAGCTTCGTCGTCAGCACGATCGACGACCCCGCGGTCACCTCGCCGTAGGCGGCTTCGGCGGCCGGGCTGCCGTTCGAGGCGTTGATGTTCTGGAAGCACTGACTGCAGCCGTGGATCGAGATCCGCTGCTTGCCGCGGGTCGCGACCTGGACGCCGCGCATGCCGCTGTCGAGCGGAACGCCGTTGTCGCGCAGCTCCTGCACGGCGCGGCCGAGCGCGGTGAGGATCGCCGGGTTCGCGGCGTTGAGCTGGCTCGGCGTCGTCAGCGGGTTCGCCGGGTCGAACGAGTCCGAGAACGCCGAGGCGCCGCCCGGCGCCAGCCGCGAGTAGGCGGCGAACAGCCAGGCGCCGCGGCTGTCGAGGTTGCCGGTGTTGTCGTAGCTCTGCAGGATCGGGCAGGCCTCGCTGATGTCGACGGTGCGGCCGTCGGGGATCGTCACCGAGGGGTTCGCCGCGCACAGCGTCGCCAGCCGCCCGGAGACGAGCTCGGCGAGGTAGTTGCGGTCGTTCTCCCAGAGCTTCTGCAGCTTCGGCACGTTGAACCTGGTGCCGTCGGCGAGCGCCTTCTGGACCATCAGGTTGCCGGAGCGGGTCCGCAGCCCCTGCATCGTGCCCTCGAGCCCGATCAGCGGCGTGATCCCGGTGATCGGCGCGTCCGGGTTGGCGAGCCAGTAGGAGTCGTTGGAGTTCTCGACGTAGTCCTTGCGGATCAGGCTCGGCATCTGATCGGCGGGCAGCAAACCCTGCGGGTCGCAGGAGGACTTCGAGCCGTCGAGCGTGATCAGCCGCGCCTGCGCGAAGACGATGCTCGGCAGGCCGGGCGGCGTGCAGGCGTCGATCAGCGACTGCGGCACGTTCTGGTAGCGGCCGACGTCGGCGTAGAGCGCCTTGCCCTTGTCGTCGGCGGCGATCGTGTTGAAGAACGGGATGCCGCGGCCCTTGCGCTCGACCTCGAGCAGGTCCTTGACCGATTTCGCCCGGCCCATCCGGATGTACTGGTTGACGATCTTGGTGTTGTCGAGGTTGGCGTCGCTGAGCGCGTAGGCGGTGCCGGCATCCCAGCCGTAGCCGGCCTCGGGGATGTCGACGATCAGCCCGTACCTGGTCCCGTAGAAGGTGTGCGGGGAGCCGCCGACGTCGACCGTCGTCCGCGTCATCGGGATCGTCTGCCCGTCGACGACGTAGCTGGTCGGGTCGCCCGGGGCGAGCTGCAGCCGGCGGATGACGAACCGGCGCCCGGTCGAGACCGTATGGGTCCACGAGATGTGCTTGTTGAAGCCGACCCCGACCAGCGGGAAGCCGCCGAGGGTGCCGCCGAACATGTTGTAGTCGCCCTTGACCTTGAGGTGTGCCATCCAGAAGCGGTCGACCCCGCGCCAGGGGAAATGCGGGTTGGTGAGCAGCACGCCGGCCTTGTGCTTGCTCGCCGACTTGCCGAACGCGAGCCCGTTCGAGCCGAGGTCGGACTCGCCCGCGAGGTCGCCGATCCGCTCGCGCAGGGCCCCGACGTCGAGGTCGGCGTCGGGGGTGCCGGCGCCGGCGCCTTGCGCGTCGGAGCCGGCGGCGGCGGGACCCGGCGGCTGCGCGTCATAGAGGCCGCTGATCAGCCGTCCGCTCGAGGCGCTGGTCTCGATCTGGAGCCCGCGCAGCAGCAGGTCGTTGAGCTTCAGCGGCTTGACCCAGGGCTCGCCCTTGCAGGCGGGGTCCTTGACCTTGTTGTGCTTCAGGTAGGCGTTGTAGCCGGCGACCCAGCCCTTGTAGAGCCGCTTCGAGTCCTTGCTGAACGCCTTCTTGAAGCCCTTGGTCGCGCCCGATGCCTGGACCCATTTCCAGAACGCGTCCGACTTCGGGTTCGGGTCGACGGCGCCGTTCGACCAGTAGTACGAGTAACCGTCGGCGCCGAAGTACCGGGTGCGCTCGCCGCGCACGGTCGTGATCGCGTCGGCGAACACGCAGAGGTTGTCCTGCGCGTAGGAGTAGCCGGCGCCGTAGCCCAGCGACTTGAAGTCGGCGGCCTTGATGCTGGGGATGCCGGCCCCGTCGCGGGTCACATCGACGTCGTACTTCCCCTTGGCCGCGGCCACAGGCGGTGCCGCCAGCGCCAGCAGCGCCAGCGCGGCGATGATCAGGACGGACGGACGGCTGCTGCGGTTAGGCGCGGTGACTCCCATGCGGCGGCAATCTAACGAAGCTCAGCGCAGCTCGAGCCAGCTCCGGCAGCCGCCCCTGCCCGAGACCCGGCAGCGCTTCGTCCTCGCCTCCGCCTCGCCGGCCCGGCCGCGGCGGCGGAAGCGGATCCGCAGCATCTCGCTGGTCCCGGCGGCGAGCTGGAAGTGGCGCTTGCCGAGCACCTGCGGCGGCTTGCGCTTGCCGCGCCGGACGCTCTTGCGCCGCTTGGCCTGCGCGCGGGTCACCTTGACCCGACCGGTGCAGGACGGCTGCGGGCTCGCCTGGGGACAGGTCAGCCGCAGCTTCAGCCGCTTGCGCGAGCGCTTGCCGCGACGCTCGAGCTCGACCAGGTCGGGCTCGGCGAAGACCGGGGTCGGCCCGATCCGCAGCTTGCCGAGCCGCACGTGCGCAGGCGTCCCGCCGACCGGGGTGACGAGCGCGGTCGTCGCGTCGATCCCGAGCTCCCTGCCGATCGCCAGCGCGCTCGGATCCGACCAGGCGGCGGCGAGGGTGGCGGCGCCGGGGCGCTGGAACCGGTAGCCCCGGGCATCGCCGCCGACGCCGAGGCGCTCGGCCGAGGTGGCGCCGGTCAGCTCCGACGTGACCGTGCGAAACGCGTCGCGGGCGAGGTGCGGGGTCGTGCCGTCGAAGCCGAACAGCCCGTAGGCGTCGTTGTCCTCGTTGCCGAGGTAGGAGCTGAAGACCGTGTAGGTCGAGCCCTCGCCGGCGGCGCTGATCAGCAGCCGCGCGGTCTCGGCCGCGAAGTCCTCCTCGCTGAACGGGCGGCCGTCGAGGTAGCGGTGGCCGGCCTCCCAGATCTCGATCGGGACCGTGATCCCGTGCGCGCGGACGAACTCGACCGCGTCGGTGAGCCCGCGCCAGGGACCGTAGTAGTGGAGCTGGAAGGCGTCGTAGGCGTCCTGGTTGGCGACCGCCGCCGCGTAGAAGGCGATCGCGCGTTGCGTCCGCGCATCATCGACGTAGGCGGCCAGCGAGGCCATGTCGGTCACCGGGGCGCCGCCGCCGAGCTCGTTCGCCTGCGTCTGCTGGGCGAGCGCGATCGCCTCGCCGTAGCGGCCCGCCGCGTAGAGGTTGGCGACCATCACCGCGCCGAGGCTGCCGCTCGCCATCGTCCCGTCGAGGATCTCGGCGTCGGGGTCGCCGGCCCGGAGCGCGGCGGCGGAGCGGCGCAGGAGCTCGAAGTAGTCGGCGGCGGAGCCGTCGAAGTGCGCCTGCGAGGCGGCCTCGTTGTCGATCGCGTAGCGGTGGACGCGGCCGTCGAGGTAGCGCGCGAGCTCGGTCAACAGGTCCAGGTAGCCGTCGAGCTCGGCCCCCGCCGGCAGGTAGGAGTCCTGGTCGGGGGCGGTCGTCGGCCGGACCCGGACCGCGGGCTCGATCCCGCAGCCGCGGTCGGGCTCGATCCGGGCGTCGATCGCGGTCCTGTTCAGGGAGCCGTCGCCGCGCTCGATCACGCCGCGGGTCAAGAAGACCGTCGCGGCGCGGGAGCCGTCCTCGCGAAGGCGGTCGCAGTAGGCGGTGGCGCCCGACGGGTCGACCTCGGCGCCGAGCAGCGCCCCGGAACCGAGGCTCTGCGCCGGCGCGTCGGCGCCGGCGCCGGGCGCGGCGAGCAGCGCCGTCGCGACGACGGCGGCGAGGATCGCTGGCACGCGGGCTCCCATCGGCAGAGACGAAACAACGGCGACGGGCGAGAAGTTGCGGCCGGCGGCGCTTGCCGGCGGCGCGGCCTCAGTCGCCGTCCTCGCCCTCGTCGTCGTCGTGCTCGTCGGCGTAGAGGCTCTCGGCGGCGATCTCGCGCAGCCGCCGGTCCCAGAGCTTGACGTCGAGGAAGATGTCCTCGCCGAACCCCTCGACCGCGTCGACCGCGAGCAGCGTGAAGCGGCCGTCGTTGACCGCGGCCTGGTCGACGACCTCGCCGCCGAGCTCGGCGGTTGCGGCGATCGCGCCGCGGACCAGCGGCGTCCCCCAGATCAGCGTCACGTCGCCGCCGCGGCCGCCGTCGGCGCGCCAGGTGCCGATCACGTCGTCGTTGAGATCGACCTGCCAGCCCTCGTTCTGCTCGGCGGTCACGTCGGTGAAGTCGGCGATCGGCGTCAGCTCGCCGAGGTCGCCCTCGGTGACCCGCAGGAACGAGACGTGGCCGAAGAACTCGGGCACGACGCCGTCGACCTCGCCGGAGCCGTGGCCGATCACCGGCACGTAGGTGCGGCCGCCCCAGGTGCGATCGGGGAACCAGCGCAGCGACCCGGCGTCGACCTGCGTTCCGGCCTCGGCGGCGAAGTCGCCGCAGGCGCCGACGAAGGCCTCGGCCAGCCGCTCCTCCCAGCGACCGTAGGGGCGGCCCTCCTGGGCGGAGTCGGAGATGAAGCGGGGGAAGGGGCGGGCGACGGGCGGCATCGGCCCGGGGAGGCTACCGGCGCCGGCTCATGCGGGGTCCGGCCCCAGCGCCGCGCGCAGCTCCGCGGCGGCGGCCTCCGGGGCGAGCGGGTTGAGGTCGAGGCCGGCGCCGAGCTCGACCGCCCCCGCGGTCGTCGTCCGCGGGGCGATGTCGAGGTGCCAGCAGAACTCCCCGCTGCCGCGCGGCGCGGTCCGGACCCAGAGGTTGAGCCCGACGCCGGGACCGAGCACGGCGGCGAGCGCGCGCAGGCCGCGGCCGAGCAGCGCGGCGCCGCGGTCGTCGTCCTCGAACCGCGGCGCGGCCGTGCGCGGCACGAGCCGCAGCTCGTAGGGCCAGCGCGAGGCCCAGGGGCAGATCAGCGCCGCCTCGGCGTCGATCGCGACGAGGCGGTCGCGGCGCCGCACCTCCTCGACGAGCACGTCCTCGAGCAGGTGCGAGCCCGCCGTGCGCTCGTGGTAGGCGGTGCAACGCTCGCGCTCGCGGGCGACCCCGGCGGGCACGAACGGCAACGCGAGCAGCTGCGCGTGGCTGTGCTCGAGCGTGGCCCCCGCGCGGGGCCCCTCGTTGACGAACAGGTGCACCAGCGACGCCTCGGCGGCGCGGGCGGCGATCCGCTCCCGCCACGCGGCGACGGCGCCGGCGAGCTCGTCCGGTCCGAGCGCGGCGAGCGTCGCGACGTGCCGGGGCGAGTTGACGATCACCTCGTGGCCGCCGGTCGCCGCGACGGCGCCGAACAGGTCGGAGCCGGCCGCGTGGGCGGAGGCCAGCAGCGGGTCGGCGGCGCTGGTCAGGCCGGACTCGGCGACGGCGGCGGGGCCCGGCTCGGAGTCGCCGTCGGTGTCGCCGAGCGCCGGATAGAGGTTGGGAACGGCGCGCTGCTGCCAGCCGGGCCCGTCGGGCTCACCGCCGCAGGGGCGGTTCGCCCACAGCTCCGGCGGCGTCTGATCCTCATGCCCGGCGCAGAACGGGCAGGGCCCGCCGGCATCGGCGCCGGCCGCGGCCCGCCGGCCGGCGAATGCGTCGGGGCGGCCGCGGCGGCCGGGTGCGATCAGCGCCCGCAGCCCGGTGAGCTGATCGATCCGGAGCTCCGGCGGCGCGGCGGCGGGCTCTTCGTTCACGCTCCGACCCTAGCGGGCACCGTTTCGCCGTCAGCTGACGTGCGAGAGCGCCCGGCGCGTGCGCTCGGCGAGCGTCGCCGCGCCGATCCCCTCCTCGAAGCTCAGCGCGGCACCGTAGTGCGCGCACGCCCGCTCGCGCTCGACGAGGGTCTCGGCCAGCCGCCCGAGCGCGAAGGCGGCGCTCGCGGGAACGAAGATCCCCCATCCCCAGAGCAGGAGCTGGCCGTCGTAGGGGACCAGCTCGTCGTAGAGGTGGCGGGCGGCGTCCCGGTCGCCGACCGCGTGCGCGCATTCCGAGTAGCCCCAGAGTCGCGCCGAGTGCATGATGTCCGCGACCAGCGGGCGGCCGGCCGCCAGCCAACCGTCGAGGACCGTGCGCGCCTCAGCGGCGTCGCCCTGTGCCGCGGCGACGGCGCCGACCAGGTGCGAGCAGTCATACAGTGGGCTCGAGGCGACCCGTTCGGCGATCGGCCGCGCCTCGCTCGCCCGATCGCACGCGAGCAGCTCGGCGATCGCGAACACGGCTCGGCCCATCAGCGTCGATGGCTCGTCCGGGGATGGCCGCGCGGCCGCCTCGATCGCACGGCGCCCATCCTCGAACCGACCGCGCGCGAGGGCCTCGAGGCTTCGTTCGACGTGGGCGTTGCTGAGCAGCATCCGGTCACCGCTGCGCTCAGCCTCCGATAGCGTCCGGTCGGCCCAATCGCAGAGCTCGTCGAGCCGCCCGAGCCTCGCCAGCGCGAACGCGCCGATCAGCCGTCCACCGCCGAAGGCCGCGAAGTCGATCTCGTCCAGTCGCTTCGCGGCCGCCAGCTGTGCCTCGGCATCGGGGCTTCCGACGAGGTCCAACGCCCGGAAGAACAGGGCTTCATCGGCGATCTCGGAGTCGGCGCTCCGGGCCGCGAGCCGGCAGGCCTCGTCGGCGAGGTCAAGCGGCGTCCGGCCGGGTAGCCGGTCGGCGATCGTCTCCAGCGGCAGGCCGAACACCCAGTCGGCCGAGAGGTTTCCGACCAGCCACGCGCGCAGGCCGGCCGGATCCAGATCGAGCCAGGACCAGCGCAGGGAGAGCCGCTGCCGGCCGCTCAGATCGAGGTCCCCGACGTCGACGTTGAGCGCCTCGGCGATCAGCTCGAAGTCCCCGGCCTCGGCCGGCCGGACCCACGTGAACCCGTCGATCACCCAGGGCACGGCGTGCAGCAGCATCACGTCGTCGTCGAGCTCGCGCGCGAGGGCCAGCCAGCGGCGGCTGAACCGCTCGAGCCGCTCGAGGTCGAAGATCACCCAACAGCACATGAGCAGCTGCGCGAACAGGCGCTCGCGCCGGAGGCCGTCACGGTCGTCGCCGACCGGGAGCAGCTCCAGCGCCTGCTCGAGCAGGTCGGCGGCCTGATCCGGCGCGCCGCGCCCGAACGCCTGAGTGGCGGCGCGCTCGGCGTAGCGGGCGGCGCGCTCACCCTCACCGAGCGCGGCGGCCTCCGCGAAGTGGCGGGCCAGCTCGGCGAGCGCGGCCTCGGCGTCGCCGAAGCGCCGCTCCAGCGCCAGGCCGATCTGCTGGTGGGTGTGCAGGCGGCGCATCGTCGCGAGCTCGTCGACAAGGGTCTGCCGGACGAGCGCATGCGCGAAGCGCAGCCGTCCGGGCGAGCCGGTCTCGAGCACTAGCCGTGCGGCCAGCGCCTCGTCGAGGCCGTCGAGCGCCGCGGCCAGCGGCTGCTCGGCCACCTCGGCGACGACCGCGACGTCGAACTGCGGCCCGGCCACGGCGGCGACCGTCAAGAGGTCTCCGGCCGATCGGGAGAGCCGCGAGACCCGGCGGCCGACGACCTCACGGACGCCCTCGGGCACGACGAGCTGATCGGTGCCCGCGGCGCGCACCCAGCGCCCGTCGACCTGCTCGACCGCGCCCGACTCCGAGAGGTTGCGGAGCACCTGTCCGACGAAGAACGGGTTGCCCTGCGTCTGCTCGCCGAGCAGCCGCACGAGCTCCCTCGCGTCATCGTCGAGGGCGTCGCCGCGCGTGGCCTCCACGAACGCGGCGATCCCATCGCGATCGAGGCCGCGGACGGCGATCCGCTCGACGCCGTCGACGCGGCGCAGGTCGGCGAGCGCGTCGGCGAGCGGATGCCTGCGGTCGAGCTCGGTGTCGCGGTAGGTGCCGATGATCAACAGCCGCGGCAGCCGCTCGCTGCGCGCCAAGTGCATCAGCGCTCGCAGCGTCGGCTTCGGGGCCCAGTGGAGGTCGTCGAGCACCAGCACCACCGGCCGTTGGGCGGCCTCGATCGAAAGCCAGTCGACGATGCCCTCGAAGATCGCCCAGGCCTCGATCTGCCCCGCCGGCACCTCCTCGACGAGCTCGGGGACGAGCCTGGCGAGGACCGCGCCGCGCAACCCCAGCGCCCGCTCGCGCGCCGCCTCATCGACGCTCACCAGGTAGTGGCGCAGCGCCTCGGCGAACGGCTGGTAGGCGATCGCGAGATCCTCCTCGACGCGACCGAACAGCACCAGCGCTCCCTGCCCGTGAGCATGGGCGGCGACCTCCTGGGCGAGCCGCGTCTTTCCCGCCCCCGGCTCGCCGGCCAGCATCGCAACGCGGACACCGCTCACAGCTTCTCGCCACAGGTGATCGAGGCGCTCGAGCTCGTCGCTTCGACCGACGAACGGCCACGCCGACTCGAACGCGAGTCGCGGCGGCAGCGGCACCGGCGGCAGGCCTCCCTCCTCCTCCGCGAGCGGCGCCCAGCCGACCTCAACGGTCGGAACCGGCTCCGCCAGGCCCTTGAGGTCGATCGGCCCGAGCGAGGTGTAGGCGTGGCCGCCGCGTGACCCGGCGAGCACGCGGACCGTCTCGGAAGCGAGGATCTGCCCGGCGGCTGCGGCCGCACACAGGCGCGCCGCCTCGACGACCGCCGTCCCGTGCAGGTCGCCGTCGTCGGTGACGGTCACGTCGCCCGAGGAGACCCCGATCCGCAGCGGCAGGCCCTGATCGCAACGGCGCGCCTGCGCGTCGATCGCCTGCTGCATCGAGACGGCGGCGGCCAACGCATCCGCGGCGCCGGTGAACTCGACCATCAGCCCGTCGCCGAGGCTCTTGACCTCACGGCCGCCGTGGGCGGTCACGGCGTCGCGGAGCAGATCGAGATGCGCCCGCTGCACGGCGCCGAAGCGCTCATCGCCGAGCCGTGTGAGCGCCTCGGTGGAGGCCACCGCATCGGTGAACAGGACCGTCAGCGTCGCTTCCACGAACCGACCCTACCCACCGGCAGGACGCCGCGCCAGCGCTCGGAAAGCAGCCGCTACGAAGCGGGTCCCTGCGCGCCGGCGCTGCGGCCCACCGCGGCGGCGGTCCCGTCGCTGACGCGCGGCCGGCTCAGCCGCCGGGCGCGGCCGGCGGCGATCCTGCGCCCGGCGGCTCCGGCGGCTCGTTGCCGGGACCCGGATCCTCGCCGAGCACCGGGGCCCCGGTCTCGGGATCGATCTCCGGCATCTCCGGCACTTCGGGCGCCGGGCCGCGCGGCGGCTTCGGCCGCGCCGGCGGGCCGCCGTCGCCGCCGGTCCAGTCGCGGAACGCGTTCATCAGCTCGATCGGCAGCGGGAAGACGATCGTCGTGTTCTGGTTGACGCCCATCTGCAGCAGCGTCTGCAGGTAGCGCAGCTGCAGCGTCGCCGGGTTCTGGCTGATGATGTCGGCGGCGTCGGCGAGCTTCTGGGCGGCCTGGTACTCGCCCTCGGAGCCGATGATCTTCGCCCGCCGCTCGCGCTCGGCCTGGGCCTGCAGCGCGATCGCCCGCTGCATGTCCTGGGGCAGCTCGACGTCCTTGACCTCGACCGTCGAGACCTTGATCCCCCACGGCTCGGTCTGCTCGTCGATGATCTCCTGCAGCTCCTGGTTGAGCCGCTCGCGCTCGGTCAGCAGCGAGTCGAGCTCGGCCTTGCCGAGCACCGAGCGCAGGGTGGTCTGGGCGATCTGCGAGGTGGCGACGAGGAAGTTCTCGACCTCGGTGATCGCCTTGTCGGGATCCATCACCCGGAAGTAGGCGACCGCGTTGACCCGGACCGTGACGTTGTCCTTGGTGATCACCTCCTGCGGCGGCACGTTCAGCGTCACCGTGCGCAGGTCGACGCGGACCATCTGGTCGACGATCGGGATCAGGAACCGCAGGCCCGGGCCCTTGAGCGCGATCAGCCGGCCGAGCCGGAAGACGACGCCGCGCTCGTACTCGCGCAGGATCCGGATCGCCGACGCCCAGATCAGCAGGGCGATCACGACGACGATGCCGACGACGATCAGTCCAGTCACCGCTCACTCATCCTTCCGCTCGGGCTCGGGCAGCGAGGCGACCGTGAGCACGAGGCCCTCGATCGACTCGACCCTGACCTTACACCCGACCCCGATCGCCTGATCGCGGCGCTCGGGACGGGCGCGCCACAGGGCGCCGCCGACGAACACCTGCCCGACCGGATCGAGCGCGACCCTGACCACCCCCTCCGATCCGACCAGCTCCTCGGGGCCGGTGGCGACCGGGCGCCGGTGGGCGGCGTGGACGCGCTGGCCCGCGAACGCGACGAGGGCGCCGATCAGCACCGCGAGCACGATCACCAGCGCCGGGCTGACCGATGGCTCGGCGTCGCCGGTGTCGAACAGCAGCAGCCCGCCGGCGACCAGCGCCGCGATCCCGGCGACGCCGAGCAGGCCGCCGGTCGGCAGCTGGACCTCGGCGACCAGCAGGCCGGCGGCGAGAACCAGCAGCACCACGCCGATCGCCGCGACCGGCAGCTGGATCGTCCCGAGCAGCCCGAGCAGCAGCGCGACCGCGCCGATCGCGCCGGGGATCAACGTGCCCGGCGCGAACGCCTCGAGCGCCAGCCCGGCGAACCCGATCAGCAGCAGCAGGAAGGCGACGTTGGGGTTGACGAGGACCTGCAGCAGCTCGTAGCGGAACGGCATCTCGCGGTCGGAGACGCTGAGCCCGGTGGTATCGAGGGTCCGCGCCTTCGGCCCCTTGACCTCGAACCCGTCGAGGTCGGTCAGCAGCTCGTCCTGATCGGCGGCGATCAGGTCGATCAGGCCGGCATCGAGCGCCTCCTCGGAGGTGACGTTGGTCGCCTTGGTGACCATCTCCTCGGCCAGGTCGGGGTTGCGGCCGTGGCTGGTCGCGAGCGCGCGGACGAAGGCCGAGGCGTCGTTGGTGATCTTGCGGCCGAGCGTGTCGCCGATGTCCTCGCCGTTGCTCTGGATCGGCGAGGCCGAGCCGATGTTTGTCTCCGGCGCCATCGCGGCGACGTCGCCGGCCTCGGTGACGAACAGCCCCGCCGAGGCGGCCCGGGCGCCGTTGGGGGAGACGTAGACGACGACCGGCATCGGCGCCGCGAGGATGTCCTTGACGATCGCCCGCATCGACGAGTCGAGGCCGCCCGGCGTGTCGAGCCGGATGATCGCCAGCGGCGCGCCGTCGTCGGCGGCGTCGTCGAGCGCGCGGCCGATCCAGGCCTCGGTCGCCGGTGAGATCTCGCCGCTGAGCTCGATCGAGGGGACGGTCGTCGACGACGCCGGCGCCGTCGTCGGCAGCAGCGCCGCCGCCGCGGCGGCGAGCGCGACGAGCAGGACGAGGACCCGGGAGCGGCGCACGGGCCGATTATCCGCGCCGCCGGACCGCCGCGCCGGCGCCGCCGGCGATCGGCGCCGCGTGCGTCGGGAATCGCTGGTCTCCGGGACCACCGATTCCGGCCGGACGACGACGAGGTCGCCCGGCCACGCCCCCGGGCGCGCCGGCGGCCGCGCCCGGTCGCGGCGGCTCAGCTCGCGCCGAGCGCGTACTTGTCGATGTCGGCGGCGAGATCATCCTCGCTCGTGTAGGGGCCCTGATGGGTGTACACGAGCTTGCCGTCGCGGTCGTAGAACAGCGTGTTCGGATAGCCGATCAGCGAGGTGCCGGCCCACTGGCCGAACTCGCCCTTGTCGGGCGCCTCGATGCTCGGATAGGGAAGCGGGTTGTCCTCGAGGAAGGTCTCCGCCGCCGACTTCGAGTCCTCGGAGTCGACGCCGAGGAACGCGATCCGGTCGAGGCGCTCGGCCGCCTGCCGCTGGAAGTAGGGAAACTCGGCCCGGCAGGGCATGCACCAGGAGGCCCAGTTGTTGACGACGACCGGATGGCCGGCGACGCCGGCGATCGCCGCCTCGTAGGCCTGCTCGCCGCCGCCGAGCACCGCGTCGCCGTGCGCGTAGAGCTTCGCCAGCGGCGGCGGTGCCTTGGCGACCGCGGCGTCGTAGTCGGGCGCCGGCGAGGTCGAGTCGGAGGTCCCGCAGGCGGCGGCCGCGAGCGCGGCGACGATCGCGGCCGCGGTCAGCGCCGCCCGGCCCCGGTTGCTGTCGGTTGCGGTTCGCATCGTCGATCGTCGCCTCGGACGCCCGGTGCCGAGGGTAGCGGCAGCGCGGTCCCGGCTCGGCACCTCGCGGCCCGCGGCGCACCAGGGCGGCGAACGACGGCAACGATGCGGACCCATGCGCGCACGGCTGCGGCACACCAGGGCGGCGGTCGCGGCAACGCTGCGGCGCGGGTGCCGCCATGCGGTTCGGCGCCGCGGTTGAACAACCGCTCCCGGCCCTGCTAATAATGGTGAGGCGGTTCGAGGGGACTCGCAACCGCCGGGACCAGGGCCGGGAGCACGAAGCCCGGATCGCCTCGTCCCTACGACCTCACTGCCCGCTCCCGCCCGGACCGGGTGGAAGACCGCCCTCAGATGGCTGACACGACTGCATTTGCCGCATCCGCGGCCGCCGCGCCTACCGGCGCCGAGATCGAACGCGTCCAGCAGTTCACGCGTGAGCCGATCCTGCTCGAGGGCGAGGGCTACGAGGACCTCGCCGAGGGCGGCGCCCGCAAGCAGGCGTTCGACTCGGCGCTGGCCGAGATTGCCGAGGGGTTCGAGGAGCCGTCGCCGCAGTGGCGGCGCAACTACTCGCTGCTGCTCGGGCTCGAGCGCGTGCTCGCCGAGGACCCGCCGCTGCTGCGCGACGGGGCCGAGCTCAACGATCACCAGGTCGACGCCCTCTCCGGAACCCTGGCCGCGATCATCGCCGAGGCCGAGCAGCCGGGCTCGAGCCGGGCCGGGCCCGCGAACGGCAACGGCGCGACCGAGGAGGACGAGGAGGCGCTGGCCGAGGACGAGGAGCCGCAGGACTGGGACGAGGAGCCGGTCACGGCCGGCGAGGGCGACGAGATCGTCACCGACGCCCCCGACGATCCCGGCGCCAGCCGCCGCTTCTGGTTCGAGCACGCCACCGGCGCCGGCAAGACGGTCGCCGCGGTCGGCTTCGTCGAGGCCTCGCGGACCGGCGGCATCCTGATCCTCACCCACCGCCGCAACCTCGTCGACCAGTTCATCGGCGAGATCTCGGGCCGCGGCTACGGCGACCGGCTCTCACCGCCGCTGCTGAAGGGCAAGGACCGTGCCGACGGTCCGGTCACGGTCGAGACCTACCAGTGGTTCGTCCGCAACGCGGGCAAGATCTCCAACGCCTACTCGATCGTGATCTGCGACGAGGCCCACACCGCGCTCGGCGAGAAGACGAGCGCCTGCATCCGCGCCTGGCAGGGGCCGGTGTTCATCGGCATGACCGCGACCGGCGCCCTGATCGCCCGCCACGTCGCCGACCTGTTCCCGACCCAGACCTCGCGCTTCGATCTCGCCCAGGCGGCGCGGCGCGGCGTGATCGCGCCGCTGCGCTGCATCCGGATCCCGCCCGGGCCCGGCGTCCGCACGCTCGCCAACGTGCCGCTGCGGCGGGGCGAGGTCGACCAGGACTTCGACCAGGAGCAGCTCGCCGAGCTGCTCGACCAGGGGCCGTTCAACGTCGCGATCGCCGACCTCTACCGCTCGCGGTTCAAGCGCGTGCCCGGCGTCGTCTACACGGCCGGGGTCAAGCACGCCAACAACGTCGCCGCGGCGATGCGCAACTTCGGGATCAACGCCCGCGCCGTCTCCGGCGAGACGCCGAAGCGCGAGCTCGCCGAGACGCTCGCCGCCTTCGAGCGCGGCGAGGTCGACGTGCTCTGCAACGCGATGCTGCTCGCCGAGGGCTGGAACTCGCCGCGGGCGACGATCTGCATGCACCTGGCGCCGACCGCCTCGAAGCGGATCTACCAGCAGCGGGTCGGCCGCGTCACCCGCCGCAACGCCGGCAAGGAGGCGGGGCTGGTGATCGACCTCGTCCACCCGGCGACCCGCAACGACGAGACGATCGTCACCCTGCACTCGCTGCTCGACCGCGACGTCTACCGCGGCGGCGCGATCGTCGTCGGGCCGGTCCGCCGTGGCCGCGGCCGGCGGGTCCGGGTCGAGAAGCGGGTGGTCCCGGTCTCCGCCGATCCCGAGCGCCGGATGCAGGTGCTCGAGCGCGAGATGTGGCGGACCGCGGTCGAGCGGCTCGACTACTCCGAGCAGCACGTCTGGGCGGCGCTGGCCGGCGCCCGGGTGCAGCCGAACTCCTGGCGCAAGGCGAAGGCGATGCTCCAGCACGATCAGGCGAAGGAGCTGCGCCGGCGCTTCCTGCTGACCTGCATCCAGCGCAACCGCTCGACCCAGCTGAAGCTGAAGGCGCTCGGCGAGCTGGCGATGACCAAGGAGGCGGACCCCTTCGACGAGGCGATCGACATGGTCGGCACCTGGCAGCGCGACCAGCGCCGGGCCGGCGTCAAGGTGCTGCTGCAGGCGCTGGCCGAGAACAGGATCGGCCGTCGCGACCAGGCCCAGGCCTGGGTCTGGCGGCTCGCCGAGTTCACCCGCGACTGCCACGAGGAGTACGCGGTCGCCCGCTGGCCCGAGACCAAGCGGCTGCTGGGGCTGTTCGTCAACTCCTCCGGGCGCGCCCACGGCAAGAACGCGCGCCGGCTCGTGCAGGCGGCGCGCAGCCAGGACCGGCGGCTCGCGGTGGCGCTGCTGGCGGCCGCGGTGGCGCACACGCCGGAGGCCGAGGAGGTCCTGCGCGGCGCCCGGATGCGGATGGCCCGCAAGCCCTCGGCGGTCGCCCGCGAGCTGTTGCGCAACCTGCCGAAGGGCGGCGGCAAGCGCAGGCGGCGGCGCTCGAAGCGCTCGCGCGAGGGGGGCGACGGCGGGCCGAAGCAGGAGGCCGAGACCGCGACCGGGGGCGGCGACGAGCAGGAGGAGGAGGAGATCAAGCCGATCGACGACCCGCTGCCGGGCGAGGAGGAGGGCGAGGCGAAGGTCGATCCCGACGAGCTCGAGCCGGCCTCGGCACCGGTCTCGAAGTCCGACCACGGCAAGCCCGACGACCGCGCGGCCTGAGCGCCCGCGTCCCGGCGTCAGTCGAGCAGCAGCCGGACCTCGCCCGAGCCGAGCGCGACGCGGCCGCCGGCGCTGGTCCGCACCAGCAGGTTGCCGCGATCATCGATCCCGGCGGCGACCCCGCGGCGGCCGCCCTCGTCGGGCCCGCCCTGCCAGCCGATCGCGCGGCCCGCGAGCGCGTCGCGGCGGTCGAACTCGGCGCGGACGCGTTCGGCCGGCGCCGCGACCCACTCATCGAGCGCCGCGTCGACGGCGGCCCGCATCCGCTGCGGGGTGACCCCGCCGCCGAGCGAGGTCGCCGGCCAGCGCAGCCCGGAGGGGAACCGGTCGGGCTCGATCGCGAGGTTGATCCCGATCCCGATCACCGCCCACTGCGGCGGGCGGGCCTCGATCAGGACGCCGCCGAGCTTGCGCTGGTCGAGCCAGACGTCGTTCGGCCACTTGACCCGGCAGCTGACGGCGGCGACCGACTCGCAGGCATCGCAGACCGCGAGCGGCACGGCGAGCGGCAGCAGCAGGTGGTCGAGATCGAGCGGCCGCAGGATCGCCGAGTAGAGCAGCGCCGCCCCGGCCGGCGCCGACCAGCGCCGGTCGCCGCGGCCGCGGCCGGCGGTCTGCTCGGCGGCGGTGACGACCGTCCCCGAGGGCGATCCGGCGGCGGCGAGCTCCTTCGCGCGCCGGTTCGTCGAGTCGATCAGCTCGTGGTGCTCGTGCGGCGAGCCGAACCGGGTCGCCGCCGTCAAGGCGCCGGCTCGAGCTCGACGACATCGCCGATGCGAACGTCGAGCACCTCGCTGGCGTCGCCGCGGTTGACGGCGACCGCCATGCTCCCCGACGAGTCCTCGTAGAGCACGAAGGCACCGTCGGGGACGTCGGCGAAGGTCGTCGCCCGGACCGCGATCCGGCGGCGGCTGCGCGAGCCGACCGAGACCCGCAGGGCGCCGGCCAGCGGGTGGCCGCGGAGCTGCTCGGGGTCGAGGTCGAGCGAGATGTTGCCGAAGCGGTCGATCCGGATCGCGTGGGCGAAGGCGCGGTGCTGCTCGAGCTCGGGGCGCGACACCGGCGTCCGCTCCAGCGACTCCGGGTCGACCACCCTGCCGGCCTCGCTCAGCGCGGCGCTGAGCGCGAGCCTGGCGGCGACCGGGGCGAACAGGTCGCGGCCGTGGAAGGTCGCCGACGCGCGCTCGAGCCGGAACGGCGAGTTGCTGATGTCGACGGCCTCGGCGGGACCGCCGAGCGCGTCGAGGGCGGGCGGCAGCAGGCCGTTGTCGGGGGCGACGAACAGGTGGCCGCCCTCGGCCGCGCGCACGGCGACGGCGCGGCGGTGGCCGCCGACGCCGGGATCGACGACCGCGAGGTGGACGGCCGCGGGGCCGTAGGGAACCGTCTCGGCGAGCACCGCGGCCGCCTCGCGAACGTCGTGGCGCGCGATCCCGTGGGTGATGTCGATCACCCGCGCCTCGGGGGCGATCCGCGCGATCACCGCGCGGCAGACGCCGGCGAAGTCGTCGGCGACGCCGTAGTCGGTGATGAACGTGATCGGCAGCGGCTTCGTGACCGCGTCGCTCACGGCCGCGGCTCTCCGACCGCCGGTTCCTCGGACTTCCGGCGCTCGGCCAGCTCCGCGAGCTCGTCGAGCTCGCGCGAGATCCGGCCCAGCTTCGCCGCCATGATCCCGATGTAGATCACGAGCAGCAGCAGGAAGACGACGTAGGCGGCGGCGACGTACTTGCCGGCCTCGTCGAGCGGCAACGCCGGGGCGGCGAGCAGCAGCGCCGCCATCAGCCCGCGGTCCCGGCCGACCCCGGCGCGATCCGGGCGCCGACGCCGCCGGCGCGGGCCTCGCCCTCGAGCGCCCGGCGCAGCCGCGCGAGCTGGCCCGAGGTCCGCTTCGCGGTCAGCTCGAAGCAGACGAGGGTCAGCCACAGCGCCGCGATCCCGGCGAGGCAGACGAGGAAGCCGACCCACATGTCGCCGGGCAGCCCGCCCTCGGCGGTCGCGAAGGTGCGCGGGTGGACGAGCGACTCGGCCATCCGCACGACCGCGAAGTTGAGCGGCACGAAGGCGCCGGCGGCGATCGCGAAGACCGAGGCGTAGCGGCCCTGGCGCTCGCGGTCGGGGATCGCGTAGCGCAGCGGGTAGTAGGTCGAATAGAGCAGGAAGACGATCAGGAAGCTGACCAGCGTCGGCTCGTCCCAGACCCACCAGCGGCCCCACGACGCCTTCGCCCAGATCGCGCCGCTGAGCAGCACCGCGACGCCGAAGATGACCGAGGCGTGGATCGAGACGTAGGAGCGGGCGTCGTGGACGGGGTCACCGGAGCGGAGGTGGCGGATCGCGTGGATGCCGCCGATCACGAAGCCGGTCAAGGCGACGATCGCAAGCGGCACGTGCAGGTAGAAGATCTTCTGGATGAAGCCCTGGTCGGCCTCGTTCGGGACCCAGAAGAAGACCAGCCCGTAGCCGACCGCGATCAGCGCGGCGCTGAGCAAGGCGAGTGTCCGCAGGCGGTTCGCGATCATCGGAATCGGTGTCCCGCTCGGCCCCGGTCGTCAGTCCTCGAGCAGGAAGTCGAACACGGCCCAGCCGACCAGCAGGAAGATCGCATCGTACAAGCCGAGGGTCAGCAGCCAGGTTCCGTACTGCTCGTAGGAGGGCCCCCCGGCGGCGAGCAGCTTCGCCGCCGCCGAGCTCGCCGCGATCATCGCCGGAACCAGCAACGGCAGCAGGACCAGCGGCCCGATCAGGTCGCGCGCGGTCGAGTTCGTGGCGATCGGCGAGATCAGCGCGCCGGTCGTCGCCAGCGCCGCGTCGAGCAGCAGCACGACCGGCAGCAGCGGCAGCAGGCCGGCGCCGTCGTCGAGGAAGAACAGCCAGAAGACCGGGATCGCGACCAGCTCGAGCACGACCAGGTAGGCGGCGAGAGCGAGCGCCTTGGCGAAGAACAGCGCGGTGCCGTCGACCGGGGCGAGCCGCACCGCCTCGAAGCCGCCCTGCTCGCGCTCGGCGACGAACAGCCGGTTGATCGCCAGCAGCGCCGCGAACAGGATCGTGACCAGCAGCACCCCGGCGGCGAGGCCGCCGTCGAGGACGGTGCGGTCGAGGCCGAAGCGGAAGATCACGTAGATCGTCGTCGAGAACAGGACCATCGCCGGGATCGACTGCAGCGTCCGCAGCTCGACCCGCAGGTCCTTGCCGAGGATCGTCAGCACCGCGCGCCAGGTCGAGGGGCCGCTCATCGCGATGCCCCCCGCAGCGACCGCTCCGAGTAGATCGTCCGGGCCCGCTCGGGGTCGACCGCGGCCGCGTCCCGCTCGAAGGCAACGCGGCCGTCGCGCCACAGCGCCAGCACCCGATCGGCGCCGGCGAGCGCGGCGCCGACGTCGTGGGTGACCAGCACCCGGCTGCGCCCCGGCCGCGGCCCGAGCAGCGGCGCGACCACCTCGGCGCCGGCGGGATCGAGGTTGGCGAGCGGCTCGTCGAGGACGAGCAGCTCGGGATCGTGCAGCAGCGCCCGGCAGACCGCCAGCCGCTTGACCATCCCCGCCGACATCTCGCCGACCCGGGTCGAGGCGCGATCGGCGAGCGAGACGAGCTCGAGCAGCTCGGCGATCCGCTCGGCGCCGTCGCCGGGGAGCCCGTAGAGGCGGCCGTGGAAGCGCAGGTTCTCGACCGCCTCGAGGTCGCGGTAGAGCAGCGCCCCGTGACCGAGATAGCCGACCCTGCCGCGCAGCCGCCACGATTCGCGCGGCAGCTCGGCGCCGAGCACCGAAACGCTTCCGCTGGTGGGACGCAGCAGGGTCGCGATCACCCGCAGCAGCGTCGACTTGCCGGCGCCGTTCGGCCCGATCACCGCCAGCGTCGCGCCGGCCGCAAGCTCGAACGAGACGTCGCGAAGGACCCAGCTCTCGCCGTAGGCCTGGCTCAGCGAGCTCGCCCGCAGAGCGGGCTCGGGGGCGGGATCGGCCACCCGGGGAAGGCTAGACGGCACGGCGGTGCCGCGGCCGTTGCTGAGGCAGCCGCGTTACACGGCGTGGGGGCCGGCGGGCGAGGGCGGCCGGCGGCTCGCTCGCGAACCGCTCGGGGCCGCGACCTCGCTCGCCGCGACCCGGCGACCGCGTGCGCCACGGCCCGTTACGAGCCGTGCAAACCGCTCGGGCCGCGACCTCGCTGACTCGCGTGCGCCGCGGCCGGGCGACCGCGTGCGCCACGGGGCGTTGACGCGCTGCTTAGGTTGCGACGCCATCATCGCTGCCGTGAAGCGCAGGGGCACCAGCTTCGCGGGCCGCGCGGTCCGCACGGGCCGCGGTCGCGGCCATCCGGCCACCGCCGCGGTCGCCGCCGCCGAGGACGCCGGCGCCCTCGCGGCGCTCGAGGCGAGCGGCCGCGAGCTGATGGCGTCGCACCGGCACCGCCTCGCCGCCGCGCTCGGCGCCGAGCTGCCCGCCTCCTCGCCCGAGCGGATCGAGCGCGCCCTCGCCGCCGAGAGCCCCGATCCGGCGGCGATCCTGGCGCGAACGACCGGGCGCAGCGAGGAGGAGATCGACGACGCCTTCGAGGCGATGGCCCGCAACGCCCGCGACGCGCGGCGGCACCCGTAACGACCCCCTCCTCGCCGACCGTCGATTTCTACCTCCCATAGCAAGGAGCCGTGGACGTTCGGCGATCGGGCGCGGGACGTGGCGGGGTGACGGCGGGCTCGGTCGGCGGCGGGCTCAGCGGGCCTCGGTCGGCGGGCTCGGTCGGCGGCGGGCTCAGCCGGAAAGACCGGCTCATCTAGGGTCCGGCTCGTGGAGTTCCGCTACTGCCCGCGCTGCGCGACCGAGCTCGAGCTGCGGCCCTCTCCGGGGCCCGACCCCGACCGGCAGGCCTGCCCGAGCTGCGGCTGGGTCCACTACGAGAACCCGACGCCGACGGTGCAGGCGTGGATCGACCGCGACGGCAGCTACCTGGCGCTGCGCCGTGACCAGGAGCCGCTGAAGGGCGAGTGGAACATGCCGGGCGGGTTCGTCGAGGCCGGCGAGAGCGGCCCCGAGGCGATCGTCCGCGAGGTCGCCGAGGAGACCGGTCTCACGATCGCGGTCCTCGAGCCGATCGGGGTCTTCGCCTCGACCTACGGCGACGGCGACGACGCGAAGTCGATCTTCGACGTCGCCTACCGCTGCCGGATGGTCAGCGACGCCGGCGACAAGCTGGAGGTATCCGCCGAGTCGAGCGAGGCGCGCTGGTTCCCGCTCGCCGAGTTCCCGCGCCCGGCCTTCGCGGGCGAGCGCCAGGCGCTGGCGCGGATGCGCGAGATCGCCGGCTGAGCGAACGTCGGGGCCGTGGGATGGCGATCATCGCCTCCATGCCGCGGATATCGGCGCGATAGCCGGTGATATCCGGATGCTTTGGATCGCGATCGCCGACCGGCACGTTAACCAGGGTTGCGCCCACCCGGGTGCGGCGGAAGTTGCCCGCACCGCCGGCCCTGGACGCCGCAAAGGGCGTTCAGGTCGCCCGCACCGGCGTCCAGGTCGCCCGCACCGGCGTCCAGGTCGCCCGCACCGGCGCGCGTCCGGGGCGCTGCAACGGCGCGGCCGAAGCCGCCCCCGGTCGGTTGCACGCCTCCGCCACCTTCCCTCCGCGACCTCCCCCGCCACCACCTCGTCGGCGCCACCGCCTCGCTGCCGCCATCACCTGCTACGTCTCGCCGGCGCCACCATCTCGCCAGCGCCACCGCCTCACGCCATCACATGCTCCGCCTCGCCGGCGCTACCGTCTTGCTATGGCCACACCTGCTACGCCTGGATATCCGGGCGATATCCGCGGCATGCGTCCGCGAACGACCACCCCAAGGGTCGACCCACCGCGCTGATCTTGAGCGCGGGGGCAGTCGCTCGCGGGGCCATCGGGGCCATCATTTGGGGCCGTCATCGGGGGCCCTATAGCCCCATGGGCCCCATAGCCCCCTGGGCCCCATGGGCCCCCATGGGCCCCGCCCCATATTTGGGGGCCATCCGGGGGTGGACAGCCCACGGGTCGTTCGCCGGGCGGGCGTGACCTCGATCGCCGCGAGCGCTTGGCGGCGGGCATCCCGGTGTCGACGGGGTGGGCCCGGGCGGCTCGGCGCTCAGCGCCGGAGCGTCTTCGCGCCGGTCTTGAGCAGCGCGCCGCCGCCCTCGCGCAGGACCTTGACCCGAGAGCCGGCGCCGCCGTAGAGCAGCCCTGAGGCGGCGCGCAGCGCCTCGCCGAGGGTCTCGCCGTAGGGATGCCACCAGAGGTCGCGGACGCGGGGCGGGTTCCAGGTGACGGTCTTGATCTCGACGCACTCGAGCAGGCCGAAGCGCGAGTGGACGCGACCGCGGCCCGAGTCCTTGACGCCGCCCCAGGCGGTCTGCATCGCGGCGTGGCTGTAGGCGTGGTCGTTGATCCAGACCATCCCCGCCTCGATCCGCCGCGCCATCCGCTCGCCCTTGCGGCGGTCGCGGGTCCAGACCGAGGCGCCGAGGCCGAAGTCAGAGTCGTTGGCGAGCTCGATCGCCTGCTCCTCGCCGGCGACGACGGTGATCGGTAGGACCGGTCCGAAGATCTCCTCGCGCATGATCCGCATCCGCGGGCCGACGCCGGTGAGAACGGTCGGGGCGATGTAGCTGCCCGGCGAGCCCGCGACCTCGACCGGGCCGCCGCAGCGGCGCTCGGCGCCGTTCGCGATCGCGTCGTCGACGAGCTCGCAGACGAGCTCGTGCTGGTCGGCGGAGACGATCGGCCCGACCTCGACCTCCCAGCTCGCCGGGTCGCCGACCCGTAGCCGCTCGGCGGCGGCGGTGATCGCGGCGATGAACTGCTCGGCGACCTCCTCGACGACGTAAACGCGCTCGATCCCCGAGCAGGTCTGACCGGCGTTGGCGAACCCGGCCCAGGCGATGCCGCCGACCGCGGTCGCGAGCTCGGCGTCGGCACAGACGATCGCCGGGTCCTTGCCGCCGAGCTCGAGCACGGCGCCCTTCATCCGCTCCGCGCAGGCCGCGCCGACCCTGTAGCCGGTCGCGACCGAGCCGGTGAAGAAGATCTTGCGGACGCTCGACTCGGTGATCGCGGCGCCGACGTCGCCGCCGCCGTGCAGGACCCGGACCAGCCCCTCAGGCAGCCCCGCCTTCTCGAACGCGGCCCTGATCCGCTCGCCGGTCAGCGGCGTCAGCGGCGCCGGCTTGAGGACGACGCCGTTGCCGGCCATCAGCGCCGTGGCGACCTCGCCGAACGGGATCGACCACGGATAGTTCCAGGGGGCGATCACGCCGACGACGCCGAGCGGCTCGAAGCTGAACTTCGCGCGCTTGCCGATGAACAGCCCCTGGCCCATCCGGACCGCCTCCTCGTCGAGGATCTCGGGCCCCTGCTCGGCGATCCAGTTGAGGCCGTCGATCGTCGGCACGACCTCCATCGAGTAGGCCTCGGTGATCGGCTTGCTCTGCTCGGGGGAGAGCAGCTCGGGGACCTCGTCGAGGTCGGCGGCGAGCAGGTGGGCGGGGGGGGTCAGGTAGCGAGAGCGATCGGCCAGCGAAAGCTCGGCGCAGAACAGCTGGACCTCGGCGACGTCCTCGACCGCCGCCTCGACCTCGCCGGGCGCGATCGTCTCAACCGAGCCGATCAGCTCGCCGGTAGCGGGGTTGAACGATTCGAGCTTGCCCATCCTTGTGCCCTTCAGCTTCTGCTCGTTCCCACCCTAGTCACCCGCTCACGCAGACCCGCGGCAGGATCGCCGCCGGGCGCGGGTCAGCGCCGTCGGCCGCGACGGATCCGATCCAGCCGCGCCCCGAGCTCGGCCTCGAAGCCGCGGTCGGTCGGCGCGTAGAAGCGCTCGTCACCGACCGCGTCCGGCAGCGCCCGCTGGCCGGAGAGCGCATCGGGCCGGTCGTGCGGGTACTCGTAGCCGACCCCGCGGCCGAGCCGCTCGGCGCCCGGGTAGGCGGCGCTGCGGAGCGCCGCCGGCGGCTCGCCGGCGCCGTGCTCGCGGACGTGCCGTTCGGCCGCCGACAGCGCCCTGTAGGAGGCGTTCGACTTCGGCGCCAGCGCCAGGTAGACGGCGCCCTGGGCGAGGTTGAGCCGGCACTCGGGCAGGCCGACGCGATCGACGGCGGCGCCGACCGCGGTCGCGACCGCGAGCGCCTGCGGGTCGGCGTTGCCGATGTCCTCGGAGGCGAAGATGACCATCCGCCGGGCGATGAAGCGCGGATCCTCGCCGCCCTCCAGCATCGCCGCCAGGTAGTAGATCGAGGCGTCGACGTCGGAGTTGCGGGTCGACTTGATCCAGGCCGAGATGTAGTCGTAGTGCCGGTCGCCGCCCTTGTCGTAGAGCACCGCCTTGCGCTGCAGCGCGTCGGCGGCGACGCTGAGGTCGACGCGGCCGCCGGGGCCGACCGTCGCCGCCGCGCGCTCGAGCGCGCCGAGCGCCACCCGGGCATCGCCGCCGGCGCGGTCGGCGAGCATCGCCAGCGCCTCGTCGTCGACCGCCGGTGCGTCGGCGAGGCCGCGGTCGGGGTCGGCGAGGGCGCGGCGCAGCAGCGTCGTGATCTGATCGAGGCCGAGCGCCCGCAGCTCGTAGATCTGCGCCCGCGACAGCAGCGCCGAGTTGACCTCGAAGAACGGGTTCTCGGTCGTCGCCCCGATCAGCGTCACGAGCCCGTCCTCGACCGCCGGCAGCAGCGCGTCCTGCTGGGCCTTGTTGAAGCGGTGGATCTCGTCGAGGAAGAAGACCGTGCGGCGGCCGGCCGTGCGGCGGCGCTCGGCGGCGCGCCCGAGCACCGCCCGCACCTCGGCCCGGCCGGCGTTGACGGCGGACTGCTCCTCGAAGGCGCCCTCGGCGGCTTCGGCGACGATCCGTGCGATCGTCGTCTTGCCGGTGCCGGGCGGCCCGTAGAGGATCATCGAGTGCGGCTCCCCGGACTCGATCGCGGTCCGCAGCGCCGAACCGGGACCGAGCAGGTGCTCCTGGCCGACGAGATCGTCGAGCGTGCGCGGGCGCATCCGCAGCGCCAGCGGCGCCGCACCATCCTCCACCGCAGCGGCCGGCTCCGCCTCGCCACCGTCGAACAAGCGCTCGTTCATCGCCGCCCATTCAAGCGGGCGCGCTCGGCGGCGGCGCTACGCTGCCCGGATGCCCGAGCCCGTGCCCGAGCCGACCGGCGCTGACGCACCCGATCCCTTCGCCACGGCGCCGGCGGCGGACGCCGCGGGCAACGGCCACGGCGCCGGCGACGATCATGCCACCGAGCCGCTGCGCCTCGGCGGGATGGCCCTGCGCAACGGCCTGCTGATCCACGGCCCGACCGCCTGGGGCGTCGCCGCCCGCGCCGCCGACGGCTCGATCGAGTCCGCCTCGGGGCCGAAGCCGAACTTCGGCGGCAACCGCTTCGCGAAGGTGCCGATCGTGCGCGGGCCGCTGCGGCTGGCGGAGGCGTTCGCGGTGATCCCGATCGCTCGTTTCAACCTGCCCTCGGTGCGGCTGCCGTTCGAGGATCCGCGGGTGATCGGCGCGGCGGTCGCGACGACGCTCGTCAGCGCCGCGATCCGCGGCCGCCGCGACCGCGTCAGCCCCGCCCGCGAGGCCGTCGTCGCGGCGCTCGGCCTGGCGCCGGCGCTGGTCGCGCTCGGCGGCTCCGAGCTCGCCGCCTACCACGCCGTCGAGCACAAGTCGATCGGCGGCTACGAGCGCGGCGTCGAAGCGGACGCGGTTCCCAAGGAGCACCAGCGCTGTGGCTCCAACCTGATCGCGCCGATGCTGGTCTTCTCGATCGCCGGCCAGGCGATCGTCAACCGGCTGGTCGAGAACCCCGGACGGGTCGCGCAAGCGCTCAGCGGCGTCGCCGGCCTGTCGCTGTCGGTCGAGACGTTCGTCCACGCCGAGCGCCACCCGGACTCGCCGCTGGGCCGCGCCGTGCACTTCAGCGGCGACGCGATCCAGCGCCTGTTCGCGACCCGCGAGCCCGACGCCGAGCAGATGCAGGTCGGCGCCGCCGCGCTCGAGGCCGTGCTCGCCGCCGAGCGCGGCTAACAGTCGCGACCGGATCTGCCGATGGGAGGAACCGTGGTCCTGCCTCCCGCCGACATCGTCGACGACGTGCTCAACGAGCTCGAGCGCTTCTACGTCGTCATCTTCCTGATCTTCGTGCTGCTGATGGTCTACGTCATGTTCCGGATGCTGAACGTGATGCCGAAGACGAAGCCGCAGGAGATCAAGGCTTCGAAGCGCAGCGGCGTCAGCTGGGCCGACATCGCCGGCGTCGAAGCGACCAAGGACGAGCTGCGCGAGGTCGTCGAGTTCCTCTCCGACCCGAAGCGGTTCAAGTCGCTTGGGGCGAAGGTGCCGAAGGGGATCCTCCTGCACGGCCCGCCCGGCACCGGCAAGACGATGCTCGCGAAGGCGGTCGCGCACGAGTCCGGCGCCAACTTCTTCAGCCAGTCGGCCTCGTCGTTCGTCGAGATGTTCGCCGGGCTCGGCGCGGCGCGGATCCGTCGCCTGTTCAAGGAGGCGCGCGAGAACGCCCCCTCGATCCTGTTCATCGACGAGCTCGACGCGGTCGGCGCCGCCCGCGGCAGCGACGTCTCCGGCGAGCGCGACCAGACGCTGAACCAGCTCCTGGTCGAGATGGACGGCTTCGAGTCGTCGGAGAACATCGTCGTGATGGCCGCCTCGAACCTGCTCGAGAAGCTCGATCCGGCGCTGCTGCGCCCGGGCCGGTTCGACCGCCAGGTGTTCGTGCCGCCGCCTGACCTGCGCGCCCGCGAGGAGATCCTCAAGGTGCACACGCGCGACAAGCCGCTGGGCGCCGACGTCGACCTGCGGCGGGTCGCCCAGCACAGCGCCGGGCTGACCGGCGCCGACCTCGGCAACCTCTGCAACGAGGCGGCGATCCAGGCCGGTCGCGCGCAGCGGGCGTTCATCGCCCAGGCCGACTTCGACAACGCCTTCGAGCGGGTGGTCGCCGGGCTGCAGAGCCGCAAGGTGATCACCGACGAGGAGAAGCGCGTGGTCGCCTGGCACGAGGCCGGCCACGCGCTCGTCTCCGAGCTGCTGCCGACCGTCGACAAGGTGCAGAAGGTCTCGATCGTCCCGCGCGGCAAGGCGCTCGGCTACACGCTCAACCTGCCGCAGGAGGACCGCTACCTGAAGTCGCGCCAGGAGCTGATCGACTACATGAAGGTGCTGCTCGGCGGCCGCGTCGCCGAGCAGATCGCCTTCGGCCGGGTCACGACCGGCGCCTCCGACGACCTCTCGAAGGTGACGATGATCGCCCGCTCGATGGTCTACGAGTACGGGATGGGGACGTCGATCCGCTCCCACCAGGTCCCGGCCGACGACTGGAACGTCTCCGAGATGATGCGCCAGCGCCGCGACCAGGAGGTGGCCGAGATCGCCGAGGAGGCCTACCGGGGCGCTCAGCGGCTGATCACCGATCACCGCGACCTGCTCGACGAGATCGCCAACCGGCTGCTCGTCGAGGAGGTGATCGAGCGCGAGGAGATCACCGAGATCATGGCCGAGCACCGCGACGGCTCGCCGGCGCCGGAGCCGCGCTTCGCGCCGCGGCATGGCCCGGCCGGCGCCCCGGCGGCGCGGGTCGCCGAGGCGATCAAGTCGGCGGCGACGGGCGGCGAGGGATCACCACCGGAGCCCGCGGACCCGCCGCCGCCGCGGAGCTGAGCCCCGGACCCGGGCGGCGCGCCGGCAGCCGGGGCGGTTGCGGCGGGCGCCCCGCGGCGGGCGCTCTAGACTGCGCGGCCGATGCTCGAGCGGATCGATCACGTCGGCGTCGCGGTCGAGGACCTCGACGCGGCCCTGAAGCTGTACGAGGACGCGCTCGGGATGCCGATGGTGCACCGCGAGGTGGTTGCCGAGCAGGGCGTCGAGGCGGTCCTGCTCGATGTCGGCGACGGCCACGTCGAGCTGCTGCGCCCGCTCGGCGAGGAGACCCCGGTCGGCAAGTACCTGGCGCGGAAGGGACCGGGCCTGCACCACGTCGCCTACGCGGTCGCCGACATCAAGGCGGCGCTCGAGCAGCTCGCGGCGGCGGGAATCGAGCTGATCGACGAGCAGCCGCGGACCGGCATCCGCAACAGCCGGGTCGCGTTCCTGCACCCGCGTTCGACCGGCGGCGTGCTGACCGAGATCGTCGAGCCGGCGGAGGAGCACTGACGATGGCCGACGCGCCGCGGCGGATCGAGCTCGGCTTCGACGGCGGTCAGGTGATCGCGCTGCGGATCAGCGACGCCGAGCTCGGCTCGCTGCGCGAGGCGCTCGCCGCAGGTGGCTGGCACCGGCTCGCCACCGAGGAGGCCGAGGTCGACATCGATCTCGGCAAGGTCGTCTTCCTGAAGACCGCCGGCGCCGATCACAAGGTCGGCTTCTGACGGCGCGACGGCTGGCAGCCGGCGCGCTCGCGGCGGTCGTCGCCGCCGCCCTGTGGTGGCGGCGCAACCCCTCGCCCTGTCCCTACTCGCAGCGGCTCTGGGTCGAGGCGCCGCACCCGCTGATCACCCGCGGGCGGCTGCGCGCGCTGCTCGAACCCCGCCCCGGCGAGCGGATCCTCGAGATCGGCGTCGGCACCGGCTACTACTCGCTCGACCTCGCCGAGTGGGTCGGCGGCGCGGGCACGGTCGAGCTCTTCGACCTGCAGCGGGAGATGCTCGACCACGTGATCAGGAGGGCCGGCGAGCGCGGGCTCGCCAACCTGGTGGCGACCCAGGGCGACGCGGTCGAGCTCCCCTACGAGGACGGCTCGATCGACGCGGTGGTGCTGATCACGACGCTCGGTGAGATCCCCGATCGCGGCGCTGCCCTGGCCGGGATCGCGCGGGTGCTGCGGCCCGGCGGCCGGCTCGTCGTCGGCGAGCTGCTCGGCGACCCGCACTTCACGACGCCGCGCCAGGTCGCCCGGCTCGGGGCCGCGGCGGGGCTCGAGCTCGAGCGGCGCTCGGGGCCCTGGGCGGGCTCGTTCAGCCTGCTGCGGAAGCCGGGCTGAGCGCCTCCCAGAGCCGCTGCTCGGCCTCGAGCACCGCCGCGGTCCGCGCCTCGATGCGCCTCCAGCCCGCCGGGTCGGCGGCCTCCGCCTCGCTCGCCTCGTAGAGCTCGGCGGCGAGCTGGCTCCAGCGCTCGGCGGCGCTCGCGGCGAGCGCCGCCCCGGCGTCGCGGCCGACCTCGGCGAGAAAGCGCGAGTACAGCGTTCGGAAGTTGGCGCCGCCGGTGCCGCGGCGCTCGATCACCTGGTAGTTGAAGCGCGCGCACCAGGCCCAGTCCGGCGCCTCGGCGGGCCAGGCGCCGATCTCCGCTTGCAGTCGCCGCAGCGCCGGCAACCCCTCGAAGGGTCCGAGCTCGGGCGCGAGCATCCGCGCCGCCGCACTAGCGATCGCGGCGGGGGCGGCGGCGAGCAGCCGCTCGCGGCTCGGCGGCTCGGCCGGGATGTCGAAGATGTGGCCGGCCAGCGGGTAGAACGGGTGCTGCTCGTGGCGGGCCCGCCGCAGCCCCGCCAGCGAGGTCCGCTGCAGCCCGTCGAAGCCGGTGTCGGAGACGTAGGCGGCGTCCTCGTCGTAGCCGGCGAGGACGACCGCGTGGCCGGGGAAGTGGGCCGAGTTGCCGTAGTGGTCGAGGTGGTAGAGGTCGGTCAGCAGCAGCGCCGGGCGTCCGTCGTCGATGACCTCGCGCGCCAGCTCCCAGGAGCGGTCCGGGTCGGCGGCCGTGCGCAGCCGCAGCGGCGCCCCGGTCAGCTCCAGGAACCGCTCCTCGAGCCGGCCGGTGCGGCCGTTGGTGAACCGCGTCGGCGACAGCTCGGCGGCGCTGAAGTAGTAGAAGCAGGCGCCGGCGCCGAGCCCGAACGCGAGCTCCTCGGAGATCTCGGTGCCGTGATGGGCGAGCAGGTTGCGCAGCGCCGTCGATCCGCAGTGAAGCCCCGGCCTGTGCTCGTAGCCGGGCACGATCCGCGGCGTCTGCTCGGGCCCGGGGCTCATCGGCGCGATTGTCCCAGCGTCGCCGTCCCCGCGGGGCGGCGCGCCTATCCTCCCCCGCCGTGCTCGCTCGCCGCCGCAGCGCAAGCTCCGCCCCTGGGCTCGCCCGCCGGGCAGACCGCCGGATCCTGGTTGCCTTCCGCACGCGCGGCCACGCGCCGGCGGTCGAGCGCGCCGCCGGCGTCCTCGGCGCGCTCGGCGAGCGCGGCGCGGGCTGGGCCGCGATCGGCCTCGCCGGCGCCGCCCTGCACCCGGGCGCTCGCCGGCGCTGGCTCCGGGCCGCCGCGGCGGCGCCGGTCGCGGTGCTCGCCAACTACGCGGTCAAGCTCGCCGTCGGCCGCGAGCGGCCGCGGATCGACGGCCACCCGCCGCTGGCGCGGGCGCCGAGCAGGCTCTCGTTCCCCTCCGCCCATGCGGCCTCGTCGGTCGCCGCCGCGATCGTGCTCGGCCGCCTCGCGCCCGGCGCCCGCGCGCCGCTGTACGCGCTCGCCGCCGCGAGCTGCCTCGGCCGTCCCTACCTCGGCATGCACTACCCCTCCGACGTGCTCGCCGGGGCGGCGCTGGGAGCGCTGATCGGCGCCACATACCCGCTGCCGCCCGAGGTTCTCTGGCGCGGGGGGCCGCCGTGAAGGTCGGGATCGTCGGGATGCCGAACGCGGGCAAGTCGACGCTGTTCAACGCGCTCACCGCGGCCGGCGCCGAGGCCGCCGGCTATCCGTTCACGACGATCGAGCCCAACGTCGCGATCGCGGCGGTCCCCGACGAGCGGCTCGAGCGGGTCGCGGCGGTGATCGGGGCGACGCCGATCGTTCATGAATCGCTCGAGGTCCACGACATCGCCGGCCTCGTCCGCGGCGCCGCCGCCGGCGAGGGGCTCGGCAACCAGTTCCTCGCCTCGATCCGCGAGACCGACGCGATCTGCCACGTCGTCCGCGCCCACTCCGACGGTGGCGTCCCCCATCCCGACGGCCGCGTCGATCCGGTCGCCGACGCCGAGATGGTCGAGGCGGAGCTGATGCTCGCCGACCTCGAGACCGCGCAGCGGCGGCTCGAGCGGGTGACGAAGCAGGCGCGGGCGCGGGCGGACGAGGTCGTCGCCGAGCGCGACTGGCTGGCCGCGGTCGTCGCCGCCCTCGAGCGCGGCGAGCCCGTGCGCTCGGTCCCGGTTCCCGACACGGTCGGCGAGGCCGGCCCGCGGCAGCTCGGCGCGCTGAGCTCGAAGCCGGTGCTCTACGTCGCCAACGTCGACGAGGGCGAGGAGGCGGCGCCGGCGGCGCTGGTCGAGCACGCGCGCCGCTCCGGCGACGAGGCAATCGCGCTCAGCGCCAAGATCGAGGCCGAGCTGGTCGAGCTCGACCCGGGCGAGGCGGCGCAGATGCGGGCCGAGCTCGGGATCTCCGAGTCGGGCCTCGGGCGGATGGTTCGCGCCGCCTACTCGCTGCTCGACCTGGTCAGCTTCTTCACCGCCGGCGAGGGCAACGAGGGACGCGCCTGGAGCCTGCGCCGCGGCCTCAGCGCCTGGCACGCCGCCGGCCGCATCCACAGCGACATCCAGGACGGCTTCGTCAAGGCCGAGGTGATCGGCTGGGAGGATCTGGTCCGGCTCGGCGGCTACGGCGCCGCCCGCGACGAGGGCCTGCTCCGGGTCGAGGGCCGCGACTACGTGGTCGCGGACGGCGACGTGATCACCGTCAAGCACACGTAGGCGCCGGGCCGAGCCATCCGCCGCGGGCGACGCGCGCCGCGCGCCGCGACGACGCATCCGCCACCGCCGACGCACCCCTGCCGCGGTAGGCGCCGCGACGACGTCCGCCACCGTCGAACGTCGACCGCTCCTCGCTATACGGGGTAGAAACCGACGGTCGGCGCGGGCGCGGGCGCGGTTGGGCCGCCAGGCGCGGGCGGGGGCGGCGATCGTCGTTCGATGCGGGCGGGGGCGGGCAGGCGCGGGCGCGGTTGGGGCCGGCCCATGCGCGGGCTCGGCTCAATCCGGTGACAGCAGCGCCCGCGCCTCGGGGCCGACGGCGACGTGGATCGCCGACGGCTCGACCGCGTAGTCGATCACGTTCAGCGCCCGCAGCCGGTCGAGCACGAACTGGAACGCCCGCGCCTGCGAGTTGCTCGAGTAGTCGCGGGGGATGTCGAAGCCGTATCCGGTCGTGTGCAGCGAGTAGTTCGGCGTCGCCTCCGAGTTGACCCCGACGAGCTGGTCCTGGTACCGCTGGTCGCGGACCGCGCTCGAAACCTTCAGCGTCCCCTTGCCGCCGTTGATCTCGCGCACCTTGCCGGCCATGTAGATCAGCGTCGCCAGCGCCTCCGGGCGCAGCGCCCGGTACAGCGACGGGCCGACGCCGAAGTTGGGTGCGAGCTCACCGAGGTCGTTCGCGATCCGGTAGCCGTAATCGCCGCCGGTCGGGATCGCGACCAGCTCACCGCTCTCGCGCGCGCGCTCGAGCGCCGCCGCGTCGGCGAAGACCTCGGTCGAGCCCTCCGGGTGGAAGACCTCCTCCTGGGTCGCCTTCGCGGTCTGCAGGCGCGCCAGCCGCCTGAGCTCGGCGGGGTCGTCGCGGTACAGCGCCATGATCCGCAGCGCCGCCTTGACCCGCCACAGGTAGGTCGAGCTGTCGTCGCCGAGCGAGCTCAGCAGGTCCCAGGCCTCGGCGTGCTCGAGCGGCGAGGAGTCGAAGAACAGGCGCGGGTAGGTCATCCCCTCGTCGGCGACGAGGCCGCCGACAGCGCCGCCGGAGGCGTCGACGCCGAGGTAGTCGCCGATCGCGGTCTCGAGGTTGCCGATCCCCATGTGGTAGCTGACGGTGCCGAGGTCGGCATCGCCGAATCGGCGGTCGGCGCGCTGCAGGTAGCTCGCCATCCCGTCGAGCGCGTCGGCGGGGCGGAAGCGGGCGTCGATCGCGCGGCGCCGGCGGACGAGCCGCTGCCGCTCGCGGGCGAGCCGGCGCAGCTTCAACAGCGCCCTGGCGCGCCGCTTCGGCCGCGTCGAGCTGGCGTCGTCCTGGGCGCGCCCGGTCGCCGCCGCGTTCGCGTCCAGCCGCCGGGTCAGCTCGCGGCTGCGCTTGATGTCGATGTCCATGTCGAGCAGGTCGATCCCGGTCGCGGCGACGATCTGCGCCAGCCCGGCGGCGTCGTCGGCGCTGGCGCCGGCGACGACGTCGGGGCGGCCGGCGCTCTCGAGCAGCACCATCGCCTCGATCCGGTCGGGGTCGATCCCGTGGGCGGCGGCCGCGCGCTCGATCAGCGGCCGCCAGCGGGCCGTCCGGCGGGCGCTGGCGACGATCCCGCCGGGGCTCTTCTCGTAGAGGATGTGGGCGTAGGCGAGCGTGGCGCGGTCGGCGAAGTCGGCGCTGCGGTCGGGCTCCCACTGAAACGGGTCGGAGCCGTCGCTGGCGACCGCGATCGCGGCGACGCGGTCGGGGCTGAAGCCCTGCCGCCCGTCGCTGCCGCTCAGCGCCAGCACGACCGCCGCGACCGCGGCGAGCGTCGCCGCCACCACGGCGAGGACGCCGAGGCGGACGCGCCGGGATCGGCCCGGCGCCGGGCTCTGGGGGTCTGCCGGCAAGCCAACAGGGTGACAGCGGCGGCTCGTCGCCGATGCCGGCAGGCTACTAGCGTGCCGCACATGCGCACCGCGGCCCGCTTCCCGACGCTGCCGACAGAGCGCGGCCACTACGAGAGCTTCTACCTGAAGGCGGCTGCACCCGAAGGCGGCCGCGCGGTCTGGATCCGCTACACCGTCCACCGCCGACCGCGGGCGCCGCTGACCGCCGCCCTCTGGCTGACCTACTTCGACGCCGGCCGCGAGCGGCCGCTGGCGCTCAAGAGCCGCCACCCCGAGGCCGAGATCGCGGTTCCCGGCGGCGGCTACCTGCGCATCGGCGAGGCCGAGATCGCGCCCGGCCGGGCCCGCGGCGCGATCGCCGTGGACCGCTCGCGGGCGAGCTGGGAGCTGCGCTTCAGCGACCGCCACGAGAGCCTGCGCCACCTGCCCCGCGAGTCGCTGTACGCGGCGCGGCTGCCGCGGACGAAGCTGCTCAGCCCGCACCCCGGCGCGAGCTTCGACGGCAGGCTCGAGCTCGAAGGCGAGCCGGTCGAGCTCGCCGGCTGGCCCGGCATGGTCGGCCACAACTGGGGCAGCGAGCACGCCGACTCATGGACCTGGATCCACGGCGCCGGCCTCGGCGCCGACCGCAGCGGGTTCTTCGACCTCGCCGCCGGCCGGATCCGGCTCGGTCCGTTGCGGACACCGTGGATCGGCAACGGCATGCTGGCGCTCGACGGCGAGCGCCACCGGCTCGGCGGCCTGCGGCCGCGCGCGGCGACGATCGACGCGCGCCCCGGCCGCTGCGAGTTCAGCGCCCGCGGTGAGGCGATCGCCGTCCGCGGCTCCGTCTCGGCGCCGCTGGAGCGGTTCGTCGGCTGGGAGTACTCCGATCCCGCCGGCGGCGGCCACGACTCGCTCAACTGCTCGATCGCCGACCTCGAGCTGACCGTCTGCCGCCGCGGCCGCGACGACCTCGCGATCAGCGTCCCCGGCGCCGCCGCCTACGAGCTCGGCACCGGCGAGCGCGGCCACGGGGTCCCGATCGAGCCCTTCGACGACGGCTGAGCTCGAGCTTCCCGCGGCGCCGGCGCGGGTAGTGTGCTCCTGAGGATTTCCCGAGATCGACGGAGGCAAGATGGCGGCAGATGAGAGCGCGGTGATCGAAGGCGTCAACGGACGGCTGCTGATCGACGGTGAGTGGCGCGAGGCCACGGGCGGCGGCAGCTTCGCGGTCGAGGACCCGTCGACCGGCGCGACGCTCTGCGAGGTCGCCGACGCGACCCCCGACGACGCGATCGCGGCGCTCGACGCCGCCTGCGCGGCCCGGGAGGAGTGGGCGGCGAGCGCCCCCAACGACCGCGCGAAGCTGCTCCACGACGCCTACGAGCTGCTCGGCGAGCGGATCGAGGAGCTGGCGCTGCTGATGACGCTCGAGATGGGCAAGTCGGTCGCCGAGTCGAAGGCCGAGATCACCTACGCGGCCGAGTTCTTCCGCTGGAACTCGGGCGAGGCGCTGCGCGCCGACGGCTACTACAAGGCGGCCGGCAACGGCGCCAGCCGGGTGCTGGTGATGCGCCAGCCGGTCGGCCCCTGCTACATGATCACCCCCTGGAACTTCCCGATGGCGATGGGGACGCGGAAGATCGGCCCGGCGATCGCCGCCGGCTGCACGATGGTGATCAAGCCGGCGCAGCTGACGCCGCTGTCGATGCTGAAGCTGGCCGAGCTGCTGGTCGAGGTCGGGCTGCCCGCCGGCGTGCTCAACGTGATCACGAGCTCGTCCTCGAGCGCGGTCTCGAAGCCGATCATCTCCGACCCGCGGCTGCGCAAGCTCACCTTCACCGGCTCGACCGAGGTCGGCCGGAAGCTGATCGAGCAGTCGGCCGAGGGGGTGCTGAAGACCTCGATGGAGCTCGGCGGCAACGCGCCGTTCGTCGTCTTCGACGACGCCGACCTCGACGACGCGGTCGCCGGCGCGATCGTCGCGAAGATGCGCAACGTCGGCGAGGCCTGCACGTCGGCGAACCGCTTCCACGTGCACGAGGACGTCGCCGAGCGGTTCGCCGCCAAGCTCGCCGAGCGGATGGCGGCGCTGAAGATCGGCCGCGGCTCCGAGCAGGGGACCGAGGTCGGGCCGCTGATCGACGGCGATCAGCGGGCCAAGGTCGCCGCGCTCGTCGACGACGCGGTCGGCAAGGGCGCGAAGGCGCTCTGCGGCGGCGGCGCGGTCGACGGCGCCGGCTACTTCTACGAGCCGACGGTGCTCAGCGACGTTCCCGACGACGCCGACCTGCTAACCGAGGAGATCTTCGGCCCGGTCGCGCCGATCCGCAGCTTCCGCACCGAGGACGAGGCGGTGGCGGCCGCGAACGCGACCGAGTACGGGCTCGTCGCCTACCTCTACACGAACGACGTCAAGCGGGCGCTGCGCGTCTGCGAGCGGCTCGACACGGGGATGATCGGCCTCAACCAGGGGATGGTCTCCAACGCCGGCGCCCCGTTCGGCGGCGTCAAGGCGTCGGGGATCGGCCGCGAGGGCGGCAACGAGGGCATCCACGAGTACCTCGAGACGAAGTACGTGGCGATCAACGTCTGAGCGCCGGCCGGCCCCGGCGCCTCACCGGGGATCGCTCTCGCCCCGGTTCGTGCTGCCGCGCGGGCGCTCGACGAATTGGCGCGGCGCGCCGGCCGGCCCCGGCGCGAGCCCTCCCCCGGCGATCGCTGTGGCTGATCGGAGCGGCCCCGCCCGGCGCGGCCTCTCCGCCGGGAATCGCTCTCGCTGACCGAGAGCAATTCCGGTTCGTGCGGGGGTCCGGGCGCCCGACGATCGCGCGCACCGCGGCGCGAGCTGATCGTCAGCGGCCCAGCAGCTGCCGCATCAGGCCGCCGGTGCGGCGCTGCTCGAGGTAGCACTGGTGGTAGTCCTCGGCCATGTAGAAGCCGGTCGCGGGCTCGATCGAGGTCGCGATCGGCTCCGCGTGGTTCTCCTGCCGGCGTCGCTTCGAGGCCTCCGCCGCCGCCGCCTGCTCGGGCGAGTGGGTGAAGATCACGGTCCGGTACTGATCGCCGATGTCGGGGCCCTGGCGGTTGACCTGGGTCGGGTCGTGCATCGCCCAGAAGCGGTCGAGGATCTCGTCGTAGCTGATCCGCTCCGGGTCGAAGCTGACGCGGACGACCTCGGCGTGGCCGGTCGTGCCGCTGCAGACCTGCTCGTAGGTCGGGTTCGGCACGTGGCCGCCCTCGTAGCCGACCGCGGTGTCGACGACGCCCTCGACCTTGCGGTACTCGGCCTCGGGCTTCCAGAAGCAGCCGGCGCCGAAGGTGGCGACCTCGGTCTCGCCCTCGAACGGCGCCCCGTCGTTGTCGGTCTCGGTCATCGCCTCGCTCCTCGCTCGAATCGTCTGCCGCCGGATGATGACAGCCGCCCCGCCCCGGCAAGCGCTCAAGCTCGGCGCCGAGCCGCCGATAGGAGATCTGAGCGATGTACGTGCTCGAGTTCGTCAACCGCGTCCGCGGCGCCCAGAGCGCCGCGCCGCTCGAGCGGCTGCCGCCGGCCGGCGCCGACGGCTCCTCGCCGCTCGAGCTGGCGATGGGCTGCCGGCTCGAGACCGAGCTGATGCGGCTGTCGAGCCCGCAGGCGGCGGCCGCGGTCGCCGACGCGACCGGGCTCCCGGTCGGCGTCGACCGCAGCTGCGTGGCGCTTCCGAACGCGCTGGCGCCGCTTGCGCAAGCCGTGCATGAGTCGCGGCTCAGCGCCCGCAGCGCGCTGAGCGGCGCCAGCTGAGGGGCCGCCCCGGGTCGCGGCTACGGTCGCCCGGGGTCGCGGCTACGGTCGCCCCGGGTCGCGGCTGCCGCGCGCCACGGCTACGGTCGCCCCGGGTCGCGGCTGCCGCGCGCCGCGGCTACCCGTGCGGATGCGCCATGCCGACGAAGTCGAGCGCCTCCTCGAGGACCTCCTCGCTGACGCCCTTCTCCCTGGCGACCTCGCGCACGGTCCGGTTCGAGCTCGCCGCCTCCTTGACGATCTCGGTCGCCGCGTCGTAGCCGATGTGCGGGTTCAGCGCGGTCGCCACCTGCAGGGTCGACTCGGCGTGCCTGCGCAGCATCTCCTCGTTCGCCTCGATCCCGGCCACGCACCTCGTGTCGAGCAGCCGCGAGCAGGCGGCGAGCAGCTTGATCGAGTCGAGCAGGTTGCGGGCGATCAGCGGCACCCGGACGTTGAGCTCGAACTGACCCTGGCTGCCCCCGAGCGTCACCGCGATGTCGTTGCCGATCACCTGATCGCCGACCTGGATCACCACCTCGGGGATCACCGGATTGACCTTGCCGGGCATGATCGAGGACCCCTTCTGAAGCTCGGGCAGGCGGATCTCGGAGAGGCCGGCGCGCGGCCCCGACCCCATCAGCGCGAGGTCGTTGCCGATCTTGATCATCGAGACCGCGACGGCCTTGAGCGCGCCCGAGAGCAGCACAAGGCCGTCGCGGTTGGCCTGCGCCTCGAAGCGGTCGTCGGGCTCGGAGATCTCGAGGCCGGTGGCGGCCGTGAGCTTCGCGCGCACCCCGGCCGCGAAGTCCGCGTGGGTGTTGATCCCGGTGCCGGTCGCGGTGCCGCCGAGCGGGATCTGGCCGACGTGTCCGAGCGTCCCCCGCACCCGCTCGGCGCCGAGCCGGATCTGGGAGGCGAAGCCGGCGAACTCCTGGCCCAGCGTCACCGGCACCGCGTCCATCAGATGGGTGCGGCCGGACTTGACGTGGCCGGCGAACTCGGCCGCCTTCGCGTCGAGCGTGGCGGCGAGGCCGTCGAGCGCCGGCAGCAGGTCGCCCGTGACCTCGCTGAGCGCCGCGAGGTGGACCGCGGAGGGGAAGACGTCGTTGGAGGACTGGCCCATGTTGACGTGGTCGTTGCGGTGCACGCCCTCGCCGGCGAGCGCCGCGATCACCTCGTTGGCGTTCATGTTCGACGAAGTCCCAGAGCCGGTCTGGAAGACGTCGACCGGGAACTGGTCGTCGTGCTCGCCGGCGGCGATCGCGTCGCCGGCGGCGCCGATCCGTTCGGCGATCTCGGCGTCGAGCAGGCCGAGCTCGGCGTTGGTGCGCGCGGCGGCGGCCTTGATCCGGCCGAGCCAGTGGACGACCGGCGCCGGGATCGGATCGCCCGAGACCGGGAAGTTCTCGATCGCCTTGTCGGTCTCCCCGCCCCAGAGCTTCCCGCTCTCGGGCGCCCTCGCCTCGCTGATCTCGGTCATCTCGAACCTCCGTCGGTCGCTGCTGAAGTCTCCCGCTGAGGCTATCTGGCCGGCTTCTCGAGCCGCCCGGCCCGGCCGGCGATCGCCCGCGGGCCGCGCCGTCGCCCGCTCGCGATCGCGCTCACCCGGCACGAGCGCGGGGCGAACGTAGAATCGCCCGCCGATGCCGAAGTACGAGCCGGTCGACCCGAAGCAGTCGTTCCCCGCCCTCGAGCGGCGGATGCTGGCGCGCTGGCGCGAGCGCGACGTCTTCGCCCGCCAGCTCGCCGGGCGCGAGGGGGCGCCCGTGTGGAGCTTCTACGAGGGCCCGCCGACGGCGAACGGCCGGCCCGGCTCCCACCACGTGCTGGCCCGCGTGTTCAAGGACATCTACCCGCGCTACAAGGCGATGTGCGGTCACTACGTTCCGCGCAAGGCGGGCTGGGACTGCCACGGGTTGCCGGTCGAGCTCGAGGTCGAGAAGGAGCTCGGGATCTCCTCGAAGGAGCAGATCGAGGCGTTCGGGATCGCCGAGTTCAACCAGCGCTGCCGCGAGTCGGTGTTCCGCTACGTCGACGACTGGCGCGAGCTCACCGACCGGATCGGCTTCTGGGTCGACATGGACGACGCCTACCGGACGCTCGACAGCGGCTACATCGAGTCGGTCTGGTGGTCGCTGCGGCAGAGCTGGGACCGCGACCGCCTCTATGAGGGCCACAAGGTCGTCCCCTACTGCCCGCGCTGCGGCACGGCGCTGAGCTCGCACGAGGTCGCGCAGGGCTACGAGGACCGGGTCGATCCGAGCGTCTACGTGCGGATGCCGGTGACCGATCCCGCCGGCTCCGCGCTCGAGCCGGGCGACAGCCTGATCGTCTGGACGACGACGCCGTGGACGCTGATCTCGCACGCGGCGATCGCGGCCGGGGCCGAGATCGAGTACCTGCGGGCGCGACCGGCCGGCGCCGACGAGGTCGTCGTCGTCGCCCGGGCGCTCGCCGACCGCGTGCTCGGCGAGGGCTTCGAGCAGCTCGCCGCGTTCGCCGGCGCCGCGCTCGAGGGCGTCCGCTACGAGGCCCCGTTCGGCTACATCCCCGGGGCCGAGTTCGGACCGCTCGGCCACTCGGTCCTGCTCGGCGATTTCGTCACGACCGAGGACGGCACCGGGCTCGTCCACACTGCGCTCGCCTTCGGCGAGGACGACTTCCAGCTCGGCGAGCGCTACGGGATGACGCTGCAGAACCCGGTCCTGCCGGACGGCCGCTTCGACGCCCGCGTGCCCGACTTCCAGGGCGAGCTCGTCTACGACCACAACCCCGAGATCGTCGCCGCGCTGCGGGCGAGCGGCAGGCTGCTGCGGGCCAGCGACTACGAGCACGCCTATCCGCACTGCTGGCGCTGCGGCACCGCGCTGCTGTATTACGCGAAGTCGAGCTGGTACCTGCGCACCTCCGCGGTCAAGGACCGGCTGCTCGCCGCCAACGAGACGATCGGCTGGCACCCCGAGCACATCAAGCACGGGCGCTTCGGCCGCTGGCTCGAGAACAACGTCGACTGGGCGCTCTCGCGCGAGCGCTACTGGGGGACGCCGCTGCCGATCTGGGAGTGCGGCTGCGGCGAGCGCTTCTGCGCCGGCTCGGTCGCCGACCTGAGCGAGCGGCTGGCCGCCGGCAGCGCCGTCCCCGACGACCTCCACCGCCCCTACATCGACGCGGTGGTGCTGCGCTGCGAGGCCTGCGGCGGCGAGATGCGGCGGGTCGTCGCGACGATCGACGCCTGGTACGACTCGGGCGCGATGCCGTTCGCGCAGTTCCATTACCCGTTCGAGAACGAGGCCGAGTTCGAGTCGCGGTTCCCGGCCGACTTCATCTGCGAGGGGATCGACCAGACCCGCGGCTGGTTCTACTCGCAGCTCGCCGAGTCGGTGCTGCTGTTCGACCGCAGCAACTACCGCAACTGCGTCTGCCTCGGCCTGATCCTCGATCCCGAGGGCCAGAAGATGTCGAAGAGCCGCGGCAACGTGATCGACCCCTGGGAGGTGCTCGACCTGCACGGCGCCGACGCCTTCCGCTGGTACTACCTGACCTCGCAGCAGCCCTGGGCGGGCTACCGGTTCAGCGTCGAGACGATCGGCGAGTCGCTGCGGCAGTTCCTGCTGACGCTGTGGAACACCTACGGGTTCCTGGTCATGTACGAGAACGCCGCGGCGGAGCAGGCCGGGGGCGACGGCGAGCAAGCGGCCGGCGGCGAGCCGGCGGCGGCCGAGGCCGAGCTCGACCGCTCGCTGGTCTCGCGGCTGCAGGCGGTCACCGCCACGGTGCGCGAGCGGCTCGACGCCTTCGACTCGGTCGGCGCCGGCCGGGCGCTCGCCGAGTACGTCGACGAGCTCTCCAACTGGTACGTGCGGGTCTCGCGCCGCCGCTTCTGGGACGGCGACGCGGCGGCGTTCGCGACCCTGCGCCACTGCCTGGTCGAGACCGCGAAGCTGATCGCGCCGTTCGTCCCGTTCACCGCCGACGCGATCTACGTCAACCTCGCCGGCGGCGCCGCCGGCGAGTTCGGCGACCGGCCCGACTCGGTCCACCTCTGCGACTTCCCCGAGCCGGCCGGGGCGCTGCGCGATCCGGCGCTCGAGCGCGGCGTCGCCGCCGCCCGCCGCGCGGTCGAGCTCGGCCGCGCCGCCCGCGCCCAGGCGAAGGTGAAGATGCGGCAGCCGCTGGCGAAGGCGGTGATCGTCGCGACCGGAGCCGAGCGCGATGTGATCGAACGCTTCGCCGGGCTCGTCGAGGCGGAGCTGAACGTCAAGGCGCTCGAGTTCGTCAGCGAGGAGGGCGAGCTCGCGAGCTGGGCGGTGAAGCCGAACTTCCGCACGCTCGGCCCGCGCTTCGGCGCCGGGATGCCGCAGGCGAAGGCGGCGATCGAGGCGCTCGCCCCCGACCACGTCCGGGCCGCGATCGCCGGCGAGCGCGAGATCGGGATCTCGATCGACGGCCGCGAGCACACGCTCGAGCCCGACGACATGACCTTGGTGATGCAGCCGCTGGCGGGATACCAGGTCGAGGCCGAGGCGGGCCGCGCCGTCGCGCTTGCGCTCGAGCTCGACGATGCGCTGGTCCGCGAGGGGCTCGCGCGCGAGGTCGTGCGCGCGATCCAGAACGCCCGCAAGGACGCCGGCCTCGAGATCAGCGACCGGATCGACCTGCGGCTCGACGGCGACGAGGAGCTGATCGCCGCCGCCCGCGCCCACGAGCCCTACGTGACCGGCGAGACCCTCGCCACCTCGATCGCCTACGACGGCGCCGGCGCCGGCGCCGTCGAGATCGGCGGCCGCGAGCTCGCGATCGCGGTCAAGCGGGCGGGCTGAGCGGCGCCCGGCCCGGCCCGCCCGTAGAGTTCCCGGGGTGGAGCTGGGCGGCGACACCAAGGCGGTCCTGCTCGCCGCCGGGCTGATCTTCATCTGGGCGCTCCTGATCGGCGTCTGGAAGTACCGCCAGATGGCGGCGAGCCCGGAGGGGCGCGCCCATCCCTACATCGACATCGCCCACCGGGCGGCGCTGCTGTACAGCTTCGCGACGCTGCTGATCGCCGCCTTCGTCGAGCTCAGCGACTTCGCGGCCGCGGTCAACGCCGTCGCCGCCTTCGTGCCGATCTTCTTCTTCGCCGCGGCGATCACGAGCTACTGCGTCAACGGCAAGCGCGCGCATACCGACAACCAGTTCCGCGACGGCGAGGGCGCCCGCGGTCAGGACGCCTTCATGTGGGCGCTGATCGTCGGCGAGATCGGCGGCTTCGCCGTGCTGCTCGCCGGCTTCGTCAGCGGCCAGATCCTCTGAGCCGCGGGCCCGCGGCCGAAGGCGCGCGCCGGCCGGGCTCAGGCCAGCGCCGGCTCGAGCTCGGCCTCGAGCCGCTTCTTCGGCATCGCGCCGACGATCGTCTTCGCCGGCTGGCCGCCCCTGAACACGATCATCGTCGGGATCGACATCACCTGGTACGCGCTCGCCGTGTCCTGGTTGTCGTCGATGTTGAGTGAGACGATCTTGACGTCGTCGCGCTCCTTCGCGATCTCCTCGAGGATCGGGTGGACGACCCGGCAGGGGCCGCACCACGGGGCCCAGAAGTCAACGAGCACGGGCTCGGTCGACTCGATGACCTCGGCCTGGAAGTTGTTGTCGGTGACTTGGGGGAGGTTCGCCATCCCGGTTCCTCTCATTGGTCTGTGCTGGGCGTCCTGTATACCGACCCGGTCACCCGGATCGCTCCTGCAGTCCTGCCGATACCTTACTACACAAAATGAAGTAATGGAACTAACCGCTTGCACAAGCGGTTTTCACGGGATCAGGACCAGCGCCGGCCGCGCAGCCGCATGAGCGGGACCGCGACCGCCGCCTCGGCGACGATCGCCCGGCTCATCTTCGACTCGCCGACGCGGCGGTCCTTGAAGACGATCGGCACCTCGGCGACCCGGAAGCCGGCGAGGCAGGTCCGGTAGGTCGTCTCGACCTGGAACGCGTAGCCGAGCGCACCGACCGTCTCCAGGCGGATCGCCTCCAGCACCTCGCGGCGGTAGCACTTGAAGCCGCCGGTGAGGTCGCGGATCGAGATCCCGAGCCAGCGGCGGGCATAGGCGCTGCCCCAGCGCGAGATCGCCCGCCGGACGACGCCCCAGTCGCCGACGCCGCCGCCGGGGACGTAGCGCGACCCGAGCACGAGGTCGGCCCCGTCCTCCCCCTGCGCCGCGTCGATCAGCCGCGGGACGTCGGCGGGGTCGTGCGAGAAGTCGGCGTCGATCTGGACGATCAGCCGGGCGCCGAGCCGGCCGAGCGCGCGGCCGAAGCCGGCGATGTAGGCGGGTCCGAGACCCTGCTTGGCGTCGCGGTGCAGAACCGCGATCCGCTCGTCGCCGGCGGCGAGCCGGTCGGCGATCGCGCCGGTGCCGTCGGGCGAGGCGTCGTCGACGACGAGGATGCCGGTGCCCGCGGGCGCGGCGGCGAGCACGGCGGCGACGATCGGCTCGACGTTGTCGGCCTCGTTGTAGGTCGGGATCACCACCCGGATCGGCAGCTCCGTTGGGCTCATCGGCGTCCGGGCACACTAGAGGCCCGGCGCGCGGCGCCGGCCCCAATAACCTCGGTCGATGCGCAACGCCGAGATCGCCGCCGCCATCGCCGAGCTCGGGGCGCTGTACGAGATCGACGGCACCAACCGCTTCCGCGTGCTCGCCTACCGGGACGCAGCACGGGTGATCGCCGACAGCCCGCACTCGATCGAGGAGCTGGCGCTGGCCGGCAGGGCGACCGAGCTGCAGGGGATCGGCGCGACGATCCAGGAGAAGATCGTCGCGCTCAGCGAGCTCGGCGAGATTCCCGCCGCGGCGAAGCTGAAGCGCAGGTACCCGGCGTCGCTGGTCGAGTTGACGCGGATCCCCGGCGTCGGCGCGAAGACGGTGCGGCTGATCTACGAGGCGACCGGGATCGCGACGCTGGAGGAGCTCGGCGCCGCCGCCGAGGCGGGGCACCTCGCCGACATCAAGGGGCTCGGAACGAAGTTCGAGGAGAACGTGATCCGCGAGCTCGACCGGATCGAGCCGGGCGGCGAGGAGCGGCGGCTGCTCGCCGACGTCCGCGAGATCGGCACCGAGCTCGTCGCCGCGCTCGCCGAGCACCCGGCCAGCGAGCGGGTCGTGCTCGCGGGCTCGGCCCGGCGCTGGACCGAGACCTGCAAGGACATCGACATCATCGCCACCGCCGGCGACCCCGCGGCGCTGGCCGGCGCGCTCGCCGACCACGTGCTGATCGGCGAGCACGGCAACCCGGGCGTCAACGGGCTGCGGGCGCGGACCCACAACGGCATCGGCGTCGACCTGCGGATCGTCGCGCCGGCCGAGTTCGGCAACCTCCTGCAGCACTTCACCGGCTCGAAGCAGCACAACGTGAAGCTGCGCGAGCGGGCCCTGAGGATGGGGCTGTCGGTCTCCGAGCACGGGATCGCCGAGGTCGAGGGCGGCGCGGTGAGCAGGTGCGCGACCGAGGCCGAGGTCTACGAGCGGCTCGGGCTCGACTACATCGAGCCCGAGCTGCGCCAGGGAACCGTCGAGATCGGCCAGGCGGAGGCGGGCGAGCTGCCGGAGCTGGTCGAGCTCGGCGACATCCGCGGCGACCTGCACTGCCACACGACGCTCTCGGACGGGCACAATACGCTGGCCGAGATGGCGGCGGCGGCGCGCTCCCGCGGCTACGCCTACCTCGCGGTCACCGATCATTCGCGGACCCACGGCTTCGGCGACGACGTCCCGCCCGACGCGCTCGAGCGCCGGATCGAGGAGGTGGCGGCGCTGAACGAGTCGCTGCCGAAGGGCTTCCGCGTCCTCTCCGGCTCGGAGATCAACATCGGCGTCGACGGCTCGCTCGACTACGACGACGAGCTCGTCGCGCGGCTCGGCTGGGTCGTCGCCAGCGTCCACACCTCGTTCCGGATCGGCAGGGCGAAGATGACCGCGCGGATGGTCGCGGCGGTATCGAACCCGCTCGTCGACTGCCTCGGGCACCCGAGCGGACGGCTGCTGCTCAAGCGCGAGCCCTACGACTTCGATGTCGAGGCGGTGATCGCGGCCGCGGCCGAGCACGGCACGATGATCGAGATCAACGGCAACCCCAACCGTCGCGACCTCAACGAGCAGCACGCGCGGCTCGCGGCCGAGGCGGGCGTCGCGATCGTGATCAACACCGATGCCCACCGGGTGCGGACGCTCGAGAACATGGTCTACGGGGTCGCCACCGCGCGCCGTGCCGGCCTGACCGGCCGGCAGGTCGCCAACGCGCGGCCGTGGCGCAGCTTCAACGCCCTGCGCAAGCCGGGACGGAAGCTCTAGGCGCCGCCGGCGCGCCGGCGCACGGAGGACGCCGCGGACGCGGGCCCGGATGCCGGGGCGCGCGGCCGCCACAGGTGCAGGCGCGAGGTCCCGCCGCGGGCATCGCGGGCGGCGGAGGCACTCGCCGCGGGCGCGGGGCGCGGGGGTCGCCGCCGCGGGCGACGCGGGCGCGGAGGCGC
>CAZCFA010000012.1:39446-48395 GCA_964497825.1 uncultured Conexibacter sp. | reverse complement strand
GGTGATCGTCGCGAACGTGCCCGTCTCCTCCGTGACCCGGGCGATCCCCGCCGCCTTCGCCTCGCGGACGACGGCCTCGGCGACCGCCGGGGCAACGTCGCGGTCGAAGGCGCTGGGGATGATGTAGTCGACGCCGAGGTCCTCCTCGCCGACCACCGCCGCGATCCCCTGCGCCGCGGCCAGCTTCATCGCCTCGGTGATCTGCGGTGCGCCGGCATCGAGGGCGCCGCGGAAGATCCCGGGGAAGGCGAGCACGTTGTTGATCTGGTTCGGGTAGTCGGAGCGGCCGGTCGCCATGATCCGCACGTGCGGCCCGGCGTCCTCCGGCATCACCTCGGGCGTCGGGTTGGCCATCGCGAAGACGATCGCGTCATCGGCCATCGCCGCCAGCGAGCTCGCGTCGACCAGGCCCGGGCCGGAGAGCCCGATCAGCAGATCGGCGCCCTCGAGCACGTCGTTGGGGCCGCCGGCGGCCTTGCGCGGGTTCGAGACCTCGGCGAACCACTTCTTGATCGGGGTCATGCCGCCGCTCGCGTAATCGGAGCGCTCGGTCGAGACCGCGCCCTGGCGGTCGCAGCCGATGATGTCGGTGACGCCGGCGGCCATCATCATCTTCGTGCAGGCGATCCCCGCCGCGCCGAGGCCGACCATGACGACGCGCAGCGACTCGATCGGCTTGTCGACGATCTTCAGCGCGTTGAACAGCGCCGCCATCATCACGACCGCGGTGCCGTGCTGGTCGTCGTGGAAGACCGGGATGTCGAGCTCGGCGCGGAGCCGGTCCTCGATCTCGAAGCAGCGGGGGGCGGAGATGTCCTCGAGGTTGATGCCGCCGAAGCCGGGGGCGATCAGCCGCACGGTCTCGACGATCTCGTCGGGGTCGTTGGTCGCCAGCGCGATCGGGAAGGCGTCGACGCCGGCGAACTCCTTGAACAGCATCGCCTTGCCCTCCATCACCGGCATCGAGGCCTCGGGGCCGATGTCGCCGAGGCCGAGCACGGCGCTGCCGTCGGTGACCACCGCGACCGTGTTCTTCTTGATCGTGAACTCGAACGCCTTCGCGCGCTCGCCGGCGATCTCGGTGCAGACCCGGGCGACGCCCGGCGTGTAGGCCATCGAGAGGTCGTCGCGGGTCTTCAGCGGGTACTTGTTGTGCTGCTCGATCTTGCCGCCCCGGTGCATCGCGAAGGTGCGGTCGGTGTAGTCGAGCACCCGCGCGCCGCGGGTCGATCCGATCGCGCGCAGGATCTGCTCCCAGTGCTTGGGGTCGCGGGCGTCGATCGTGAACTCGCGCACCCGCTTGCCCTCGCCGCCGGCGCCGGGCACGAGGTCGACGCTCTGCAGCGCGCCGCCGGCCTCGGCGATCGCGCCGGTGATCTTCCCCAGCGGCTCGTTGCGCGAGTCGAGCTCGACGCGGACGGTGACGGAGAACTGGGCGGAGACGCCGGCCATTGGGTGCCGGGGGATCATAAGAGCCGGAGCGCGACTCACCCGCGTCCGCGTCCGTCGCCGCGTCGAACGTCGACGACCACCCCGCATGGCAAGGAGCGGTCGACGTTCGGCGGCCTCGCCGCCGGCCGCGAGCACAGGCCCGCCGCCGAACGTCCGGCGCCGTGCGCGCGAGGCCGGGCGACCCGCGCGGCGCCGAACGTCGACGACCACCCCGCATAGCAAGGAGCGGTCGACGTTCGCCGGCCTCGCCGCCGCTCGTGAGCCGCGGCCTCGCCGTCGCCCGCGAGCCGGCCCGCCGCCGGAGGCACCGGCGGCGGGCGGCTCGCGCCACGGACGGACCGCGCCCGGCGCTACGGCGTGACCAGCACGTAGACGCGCTCGCGATCGCCGGCGCTGGTCGCGGTGCCGTCGTCCCGGCGCGGGCTGACGACGAACGCGCTCTCGTTCTTGGCTCCGGCGGGCGCGCACTCGACCGCGGCCGTCTGGCAGCGGCCGATGCTGACCTGGCCGTCGTAGCTGGGGTCGGCGCCGGGCGTGGCGTCGATCTCCAGCTTGTTCTGGAGCGCGACCGTGGCGAGCAGACCGTGTCCCTTCAGCGACGAGCCCGCGTCGACGTAGACGTTGTCGTCGGTCGCGTAGGCGTCGATCACCTTGAACCCGCCCGACTGCTCCTCGATCTCGCCGTTCTCGTCGAGCAGCAGCCAGCGCGGCTGCAGCGCCGCGATCGCGTCCGGGTTCAGGTCCTTGAGCAGCAGCTTGCCGTCGCGGACGTCGCCGGTGGTCAGGCCGCCCTGCTTGAAGTCCTTGCCCCTCAGGGTGTTGTTCTCGACCTGGCGCGCGCTGATCGCGTCGTTCTGGATGTCTTCCCGGCCGATCTTGGCGGCGGCGTACGCAGTTCCGCCGAGCGCGACGATCAGGGCCGCGACGGCGACGATCATCGCCGGACGCGGCAGCATCGACTTGAAGCTCATCTGAGCCCTCTCGCTTTCTCCCGCCGGTCGGCGGGATCGGTTTCCCTCTCCGGCCCGCAAGCGCCGTCTCGGCGACGGCGCCCCCTCCGCGCGTCCTGAGGACTTTCCAAGCGGAGGCAGATCGGACCTCTGCCACCGCCAACAACGCAGTCCGGCCAACGTTTCGGTCGTACCTATGATCCGACCGTGCCCGCCGGCCCCACCGACCTGTTCCTGATCGACGGCAACAGCCTCGCCTACCGCGCGTTCTTCGCGCTGCCGGAGTCGATCGCGACCTCGGACGGGCGCCCGACCAACGCGATCTACGGGTTCGCCTCGATGATGGTGAAGATCCTCACCGACCACGCGCCGCGCGGCGTCGTCGTCGCCTGGGACGCGGGGATGTCGGGCCGCGAGAAGGCCTACGCCCCCTACAAGGCGCAGCGCGCCTCGCGGCCGGACCTGCTCAAGGAGCAGTGGCCGCACCTGGCGCCGCTGGCGGAGGCGTTCGGGTTCGAGAACGTCCGCGCCGAGGGCTGGGAGGCCGATGACGTGATCGCGACGCTGACCCGCCGGGCGCGTGAGGCCGGGATCCCGGTGATGGTCGTCACCGGCGACCGCGACGCCTACCAGCTCGTCGGCGACGGCGTCCGCGTGATGTCGACATCGCGCGGCGTCACCGAGACCAAGGTCTACGACGCCGCCGGCGTCGTCGAGCGCTACGGGGTGCCGCCGGAGCTCGTTCCCGACCTGATCGGCCTCAAGGGCGACAGCTCCGACAACATCCCCGGCGTCCCCGGGATCGGCGAGAAGACCGCCGCCCAGCTCCTGCAGCGCTTCGGCTCGCTCGAGGCGGTGCTCGACGCCGTCGACGAGATCTCGGGGCCGAAGCGCAAGCAGAACCTGACCGAGCACGCCGACGATGCCCGGATCTCGAAGCAGCTCGCGACGATGCACCTCGACGTCGAGCTCGAGCTCGACATCGCCGCGATCGCCGAGCGCGGCCCCGACCTCTCGCGGCTGCGCGAGTTCGCGGCCGAGTTCGAGCTGCGCCAGGTGATCCAGCGGCTCGAGGACGAGTGGACCGGTGAGCTGCCCGCCCGCGCCGCCGAGCAGGAGCTCGATGCCGAGGCCGAGGAGGGAACGCTCGCCGACCTCGGCGCCGGCGAGGTCGCCTTCGCGCTCGCCGGCGACCGCTGGGCGGGCTTCGACGGCGAGCGCCTGATCGCCGGCCCGGCGCCCTCGGCGCAGGAGGTCTCGGCCGGGCTCGAGGGCCACCCGCTGATCGCTCACGACGCCAAGGGGCTCGGCGAGCGCGGGCCGCGCGGGCTGCTCGGCTCGCTCGCGGCGGGCTCGCTGGAGCTCGCCCACGACACGATGATCGCCGCCTACCTGATCGACCCCGCCCGCCGCAGCTACGAGCTCGCCGAGCTCTGCGCCGACGAGGGCATCTCGGTCGCCGGCGCCGGCGACGAGCCCGCCGAGGGCCAGCTCGCGCTCGGCGAGGAGCCGGCCCCGGACGCCGGCCCCGATCCGGCCGCGACCGCCCGGCTCGCCTGGGAGCTCAGCGGCCGGCAGCGGCCGAAGCTCGGCGACCTCGGGCTCGAGCGGGTGCTGGCCGAGGTCGAGATGCCGCTGATCGAGGTGCTGGCGGGGATGGAGCGCGAGGGCGTCAAGCTCGATGCCGAGCGGCTCGCGGCGATCTCGGGCGAGCTCGCGGGGCAGGCCGAGGCGCTCGAGGCCGAGATCTGGGCGCTGGCCGGCGGGGAGTTCACGATCGGCTCGCCGCAGCAGCTCGGCGAGGTCCTGTTCGAGAAGCTCGGACTGAGCCGCAAGCGCCGCGGCAAGACCGGCTTCTCGACCGATGCGCGGGTGCTGGCGCAGATTCGCGACGAGCACGAGATCGTCGCCAAGGTCGAGCGCTGGCGCGAGGTGACGAAGCTGACCAACACCTACCTCGAGGCGCTGCCGGGCGAGATCGACCCTGCCGACGGCCGCATCCACACGACCTTCAGCCAGGTGCGGGCGGCGACCGGGCGGCTGTCGAGCACCGAGCCCAACCTGCAGAACATTCCGATCCGCTCCGACCTCGGACGCCCGATCCGCGGCTGCTTCGTCGCCGAGCCGGGCAACCTGCTGACCTCGTGCGACTACAACCAGGTCGAGCTGCGGGTGCTGGCGCACGTCGCCGGGGACGAGGCGCTGCGGGCGATCTTCGCCTCCGGCGAGGACGTCCACGCCGCGACCGCGGCCGGGATCATCGGCGCCGACCCGGAGGCGATCTCGCCGGCCGAGCGCTCGAAGGCGAAGATGGTCAACTACGGCATCGCCTACGGGCTCTCCGCCTACGGGCTGGCCGAGCGGCTGTCGATCTCGCGCGAGGAGGCGGGCGCCTACATCGAGAGCTACTTCGAGCGCTACGCCGGCGTCAAGCGGTTCATCGACGAGACGATCGAGCGCGCCACCGAGGAGGGCAAGGTGACGACGCTGATGGGCCGCCGCCGGCTGATCCCGGAGCTGCGCTCGCGCAACTGGCAGACGCGCACGCTGGGCGAGCGGCTCGCGGTCAACACGGTGATCCAGGGGACCGCCGCCGACATCATCAAGCTGGCGATGGTGCGCTGCCGCCGCGCCCTCGATCGCGAGCGCCTCGACTCGCGCCTGATCCTCCAGATCCACGACGAGCTGCTGTTCGAGGGACCGGAGGCGGAGGCCGAGGCGGTCGGCGAGCTGGCGCGCCGCGAGATGGTCGATGCCTTCGAGCTCGACCCGCCGCTGGCGGTCGACCTCGGCTCGGGACCGGACTGGCTCAGCGCCAAGTAGGCCGCCGGCCCGCCCCGCGCGGCCGGCGAGGCGGTGGCGCGCGGCGCGCTCCCGGCGCTCAATCCCGGCACCACACCGCCGCGGCGGCGAGCGTCCGGGCTGGGGTCGATCGCGGGTCGGGTCGGGGACATCCCGCATGGACGGGAGCCCGGCGGCGAGCCAACCTGGGGTCGAGTAAGCAAACTGACCAGGAGGTTCGAGATGAGCTCAGACGACCACAGCGAGGATCGGGCGGAGGACGGCGCTCCGACCGAGCAGGCGCCGGCGCGCGACGCGGCGGCGCAACCACCTCCGCCGCCGCCGCCACCGGGGCCGCGGCGGTTTTTGCGCAGCCGCGACGACCGCGTGATCGCCGGCGTCGCCGGCGGCCTCGGCAGGTACTTCGAGATCGATCCGGTGATCATCAGGATCGCCGCGGTCGTCTCGATCTTCTTCGGCGGGCTCGGCGTGATCGCCTACCTGCTGACCGCGATCATCGTGCCCGCCGACGACGGCGGCGGCAACCCGGCCCCCGGGTCGCGGGGCTCGGCCGCCCTGCGGATCCTCGCGATCACGGCGCTGGTCGTGGTCGCGATCGGCGGCTTCGGCCTGCTCGCCGTCGCGGCGATGCTGGTGACCGGGGTCGGCTACGGCCTCGTCGTCGCCGGCGTGATCGTCCTGCTCGGCGTCGCCCTGGTCGCGGCCTCGTTCCGCGGCGGCGCCCGCTGGCTGATCGTGCCGGCGCTGGCGCTGACGATCGGAGCGGCCGCCGCGGCCGCCGCCGACCTCGACCTCGAGGGCGGCATCGGCAGCGAGCGGCACACCCCGGCCGCGGCGTCGGAGATCCCCGATGACGGCTACGAGCTCGGCATCGGCCGGCTCGCGATCGACCTGCGCGACATCGATTGGCGGCGCGATCAGGTCGTCCACCTCGACGCGCGGCTCGGGATCGGCGAGGTCGTGGTCGCGGTTCCCGCCGACGTCTGCGTCGCCGCCGATGCCCACGCGGGCGCCGGCGCGCTGCGGGTCGCGGGCCAGCGATCGGACGGCCCGGGCGTCGACCTGACGGTGGCCGCGGGCGCCGTCGCGACCCCGCGGGTGGTGTTCGACGGCGACGTCGACCTCGGCGCGATCCGCGTGCTCAACGACGACACGATCGACATCAGCGATACCGAGAACGGGTGGGACGGCGGCGACGACGCCCGCTACCGCGACGCCAACGCGGAGGCCTGCGCGGCGTGAACGACCGCGTCTCGCTCGCCGCCGGGCTGGCCTGCATGCTGGTCGGGGCCGCGTTCGGCCTCGACCAGCTCGGCGCGCTCGACCTCAGCGCCGGGCTGATCGCGGCGATCGTCTGCGCGGCCGCCGGGCTCGTGCTCGTCGTCTCGGGGCTCGAGCCCGCGGGACGCGAGCGGGGGCGGCGGCGATGACCGCCGTGCTGCCACCACCGCCGCCGGCCCGCGAGCCGCTGCGCCGCGACCCCGACAACGGCGTGCTCGGCGGCGTCGTCGCCGGCATCGCCGCGCGGCTCGACGCCGACCTGATGATGTTGCGGGTCGTCGGCGTGGTGCTGACGGTCGCCACCGGCGGCGCCCTGCTGATCGGCTACGCGCTCGCCTGGGCGCTGATCCCGACTCCCGACGGCGCGACCGGGATCTCGCTGCCGCGGCTCGCCCGCGGCGGCCGCCGCGGGCAGCTCGGCGCCGGCGTCGCGCTGCTCGTCCTCGCCGCGCTGCTCGTCTTCCGCGAGCTCGGGATCTGGTGGAGCGACGGCCTGGTCTGGCCGCTCGTGCTCGTCGCCGGCGGCATCGCGCTGCTGTGGGCGCCGTCGCGGGCGGCGCCGGCCCCGGAGCGCCCCCCGGTGGCGGCGCTGCGCGAGCCCGCCGCCGCACCGCGCCGCAGGTCGCTGATCTCGCTCTACCGCGGCGGCTTCGGGGTCGCGCTCGTGCTCGGCGCGGCGCTGCTCGTGCTGACGACCAACGACGCGCTCGGACCCGCCCGCGACGCCACCTACACGGCCGTGGTCACGATCCTCGCGGCGGCGCTGATCCTGGCGCCGTTCATCTGGCGCCTCGGACGCAACCTGGCGGCTGAGCGCGCTGCCCGGATCCGCTCGCAGGAGCGGGCCGAGGTCGCCGCTCACCTGCACGACTCGGTCCTGCAGACGCTGGCGCTGGTCCAGCATCGCGCCGACGATCCACGCGAGGTCGCGGCGCTGGCCCGGCGCCAGGAGCGCGAGCTGCGGACCTGGCTCGCGGGCGGGGAGGACGACGGCGGGCGCTCGTTCGCGGCCGCCCTGCGTGCCGCCGCCGAGGAGGTCGAGGACGCTCTGCGGGCCCGGATCGACGTCGTCGCCGTCGGCGACTGCGAGCTCGACCCGGGCGCCGAGGCGGTCGTCGCCGCCGCCCGCGAGGCGCTCACCAACGCGGCCAAGTTCGCGCCCGAGGGGGCGATCTCGCTCTACGCCGAGGTGACGCCGGGGCAGGTCGAGGTCTACGTCCGCGACCGCGGGCCCGGCTTCGACGCCGGCGCCGTGCCCGTCGACCGTCGCGGCGTCCGCGAATCGATCGTCGGCCGGATGCGGCGCCACGGCGGCGATGCGACGATCAGCTCCGTGCCGGGCGCCGGAACCGAGATCGCGCTGACGCTGGAGCGGGGGGAGCCGCGGTGACGGCGCCGAGCATCGTCATCGTCGACGACCACGGCCTGTTTCGCAGCGGCGTCCGCGCCGAGGTCGAGGGCCGGCTCGACGTTCGCGCCGAGGCGGGATCGGTCGAGGAGGCGGTCCGGATCATCCTCGCCGAGCGCCCCGACGTCGTCCTGCTCGACGTCCACATGCCCGGCGGCGGCGGCGTCGAGGTGATCCGCCGCGTCGCCGAGCGGAACCCGGCGCAGCGATTCCTGGCGCTGTCGGTCTCCGATGCCGCCGAGGACGTGATCGCTGTCGTCCGCGCCGGCGCCCGCGGCTACGTGACGAAGTCGATCTCGGGCGAGGAGCTGGCCGACGCGGTCGGCCGCGTCGCCGCCGGTGACGCGGTGTTCTCGCCGCGGCTCGCCGGCTTCGTCCTCGACGCCTTCGCGGGCTCGGTCCCGGCGGCCGAGGTCGATCCCGAGCTCGACCAGCTGACGATGCGCGAGCGCGAGGTGCTGCGGCTGATCGCGCGCGGCTACATGTACAAGGAGATCGCCCAGCAGCTCGGGATCTCGGCCCGCACCGTCGAGGCCCACGTCAGCGCGGTGCTGCGCAAGCTGCAGCTCTCGAACCGCCACGAGCTCAGCCGCTGGGCGGTCGAGCGGCGGTTGCTCGAGTAGCGGCGACGGCGGCTGGCCCTAGGATCAGCGGCGATGGACCGCAGCGTCGCGATCGTGATCACCGCCGCCGCCGGCGGGCTGATCGCCCTACAGGCGCCGATCAACGCGACCCTCGGCAGGGCGACCGGCAGCCTCGCCGCGGCGCTGGTCTCGTTCGGCGTCGGCACGCTCGCGCTCGCCGTGATCGTGATCCTCGCCGGCCAGGGGGGAGGGGTCGGCGGCGTCACCGAGGTCGCTCCGGTCTACCTGCTCGGCGGCCTGCTCGGCGCCACCTACGTGACCTGCGCGCTGATCACGGTCCCGATCGTCGGCGCCGCCGCCGTCGCCGCCGGGACGATCACCGGCCAGCTGATCGCGGCGCTCGTCGTCGACCGGCTCGGCGCCTTCGGCCTCGAGCAGACGCCGATCACCCCCGGCCGTGTCGCCGGCATCG
>CAZCFA010000012.1:8887-39346 GCA_964497825.1 uncultured Conexibacter sp. | reverse complement strand
GGCGCCTTCGGCCTCGAGCAGACGCCGATCACCCCCGGCCGTGTCGCCGGCATCGGCCCCCGGGCGCCGGTGGCGGGCGCTGCGCGGCGCAGCGCGGCAGCGCCCGGAGCGCGGCCGTCGGGCGTGGGCTTCGCCGGCGGCCGGCGCGGTCGGGCAGCAGGCGGCCGGCGGCGCTCTGCCGCGAGGCCGCCGTTCCGTTGCGGATCGTATCGCCAGGGGACAAACGATTCGCAGCAGACGGGCCGGGCGGCGGCAGCCGGCGCCACGGGCAGCGCCACCGATCGTGGCGGCAGGCCAGGCGGGAGCCGCGCGGCGGCAACCCGCGCCGCAGGCGTGGCGCCGACCGCGGCGGCCGGACGGATGGGCGCTTCGCGGCGCAGCGCGGCAGCGCCAGAGCGCAGGCCTCGCCACCGCCCGCGGCGCTCCGCGGCGACGCGGCGCTCAGGCCGCGACCGGCTCGCGGGGCCGCTGCGGATCGCCGACGATCGCGGCGGGCGCGATGTCGAGGTACTGGTTGAAGGCCCAGGTCGTGAACGCGTCGCTGCTCATCCCGCGCAGCAGCGGCGCCAGCAGCCGCGGCGGGATTCGGGGGACGAGCCTCTGAACCCGCAGCATCCACTCGAACTTCCAGCGGTGCGAGGCGTTGAAGTCGGCGTAGCGGCGCAGCGCCGCGGCCCGGTCGCGGCGGCCGGCGACGACCTCGCGCAGCTCGCGGCCGCAGGCGACGGCGAAGTAGAAGGCGGGGCGGATGCCCTCGGCGGTGAGCGGGATGCAGTGCCCGGCCGAGTCGCCGCAGAAGAAGACGCCGCGAGAGCTGCCCTCGCGAAGCCGGTGCGGGATCCAGTTGCCCTGATAGCCCTCCGGCGGCCGCCCGAGGTCGGTGGCGAGCGCGACCGTCGGATCCTTGACGTGGAAGCGCGGATCGAAGCTGCCGACCCCGATCCGCAGCTCGTCGCGGGCCGGGAAGCTCCAGCCGTAGCCGGCCGGGACGATGTCGCGGTCGATCCAGATCTCGAGCTCGTCGCCGGCGCCGCCGGGATGGACCTCGAGGCCGCGCGAGAGCGGTGCGTCGGGTGGCTGGTAGCCGTAGTCGAGGACCCGCCGCCAGCCGAGGCAATCGACGACCAGCGGCGCCGCGATCACGCCGCGGTCGGTGGCGATCGCGATCGGGGCGCCGTCGTCGGCGCTGCCCGGGGCCGCGACGGCGCCGGTCCGGCCCTCGATCTTCGCGGTCTCGAACTCGGCGTCGCAGCCCTGCCAGAGCAGCTCGCAGAGCTCCGCGTAGTCGAACGTGGAGAAGGTCCAGGGCAGCCGCATCGTCGTCGTCACGTGCGGCGTGTGGATCACGAGCTCGCCGAAGGTCTGGCGGATCGACGATTCGAGTCCGAGCGCCGCGAGCCACTCGGTCGGCGCCGCGCAGGCGGAGGTCTGGCGCCCGCCGATCGCGTAGCGGTCGAGGACGAGCACCCGGGCGCCCGAGTCGCGCAACTCGCGGGCGACGGTCAGCCCGGCGAAGCTGGCGCCGCAGACGACGACGTCCCAGGCCCCCTCGAGCGGGGTCCGCTGCTCGCCGCGCTTTGTCCGCCGGATCGGCATCCGCCGGGAGCGTAGTGCGTCGCTCACGGCACCCACCGTGCGCCTCTGCAGTCATCCGCGGCCGATGTCTGCGACCCAGACCAGTGGCGGCGCCCTGCTCGCGCCCGAGGGAGCGACCCCGGTCGAGGGCTCCGAGGGGATGCTGCTCGAGCTCAACGGCGAGATCTTCCCCAACTACGACGCCACGATCACGCACTTCGACGAGAGCGAGGTCGTCACCGGAACCGTCGTCCGCATCGACAAGGACGAGGTCCTGCTCGACATCGGCTGGAAGTCGGAGGGGATCATCCCCTCGCACGAGCTCTCGATCCGGCGCTCGGTCGATCCCGCCGACGAGGTCGCGCTCGGCGAGAGCGTCGACGCGCTGGTGCTGACCAAGGAGGACTCCGAGGGCCGCCTGATCCTGTCCAAGAAGCGCGCCCGCTTCGAGAAGGCCTGGCGCCGGATCGAGGCCGCCGCCGAGTCCGGCGAGCCGGTCGAGGGCACCGTGATCGAGGTCGTCAAGGGCGGCCTGATCCTCGACCTCGGCGTCCGCGGCTTTTTGCCCGCGTCGCTGGTCGACATCCGCCGCGTCCACAACCTCGACGAGTTCACCGGCCAGGTGATCGAGTGCAAGGTGATCGAGCTCAACCGCAGCCGCAACAACGTCGTGCTGAGCCGGCGCGCCGTGCTCGAGGACGAGCGCAAGGAGGTCCGCGAGCAGATCCTCGGGCGCCTGCAGCCGGGCCAGATCGTCGAGGGCAAGGTCTCCAACATCGTCGACTTCGGCGCCTTCGTCGACCTCGAGGGGATCGACGGGCTGATCCACATCTCCGAGATCTCCTGGAGCCACGTGAACCATCCCGGCGAGGTGCTGAGCATCGGCGAGACGGTCAAGGTCAAGGTGCTCGACATCGACCGCGACCGCCAGCGGATCTCGCTCGGCCTCAAGCAGACGCAGGAGGACCCGTGGCAGACGGTCCTCAACTCCTACGGCCCCGGCTCGTCGCTGTCCGGCAAGGTGACCAAGGTCGTCGCCTTCGGTGCCTTCGTCGAGATCGTGCCTGGCGTCGAGGGCCTCGTCCACATCTCCGAGCTCGCCGAGCATCACGTCGAGACCCCGAGCGAGGTCGTGCAGCCGGGCGAGGAGGTGCGCGTCAAGATCCTCGAGATCGACGAGGAGCGGCGGCGCATCTCGCTCTCGATCAAGCGCGTCGGCGAGGGCGGGATGCCGCTGCGCGACGCCTTCCAGGCCGCCCAGGCGGGTGCCGCCGGGGCAGACCCCGAGGCCGGCACCCCCGAGCTCGGCCTCTCCGACGAGGTCTTCTCCGACCCGCAGCCGTCCTCGGGCGGGATCGAGATCACCGACGAGGATCTCGCCGCCGCCCACGCGGCGGCCGAGGCCGAGGCCGCTGCCACCGAGCCCGGGGAGCCGGAGGCGGACGCCGCCGAGCCCGCCGCCGACGAGGACGCGGGGACCGACGCCGCCGAGCCCGCCGCCGACGAGGACCCCGGGACCGACGGCTCCTGAGCGTGTGCCCGGTCCGTCGCTGATCGGGCTGACGGGGGGGATCGCCGCCGGGAAGTCGGAGGCGCTGAGGCTACTGGCCGAGCTCGGCGCGGCGACGATCTCGACCGACGCGGTCGTCCACGAGCTGCTCGCCAGCGACGCGGTCCGCGACCGCCTCGTCGACCGCTGGGGTGGCGACGTCGCCCCCGGCGGCACCGTCGATCGCGGCCGGGTCGGCGAGATCGTCTTCGAGTACCCGGATGAGCTCGCCTGGCTCGAGTCGCTGCTGCACCCGCTGGTCGGCGAGCGAGTCGATCGCTGGCGCCGCGGGTTGGCTCAAGATGTCGAGGTGGCGGTGGTCGAGGTGCCGCTGCTGTTCGAGGGCAAGATGGCCGAGATGTTCGATGCGACGATCGCAGTCAGCGCCGCCGACGCCGCGCGCCAGGGTCGCGCCGCCGCGCGCGGCACCGGCGCGCTCGAGGCGCGCAGCGGCCGCCAGCTCTCGCAGCGGCAGAAGGCGGCGCGGGCGACCCATGCGATCAGCAACGACGGCTCGCTCGAGGAGCTGCGGTCCGAGCTCGAGCGGCTCTACCCGCTGCTGCGGGAGGCGGGCCGGTGAGCCCCGCCCGAGCCGCCGCACGACCGCCCGCGCGCTCCCGCCGCCGCGGCGGCGGGAGCGCGGCCGCGCGACGACGGGCGGCGGCAGGGCGCTCGCGCCGCCGCCTGTTCATGTTCGGCGTCGCGGTCGGCGTCGTCGCGATCGCGGTCGGCGCCTGGCTGCGCTTCGACGTCGGCGAGAAGGTGCAGGAGCTGACCCTGCCGCTGCGGCACGAGGACATCATCCGCGCCGAGGCCGACGATCCCGACGTCGCTCACACGATCGACGGCGACATCGAGCTGCCGCCGATCGATCCGGCGCTGATCGCCGGGGTGATCTACCAGGAGTCGAAGTTCGTCGACCAGACCTCCTCGGCGGGCGCCCGCGGCCTGATGCAGATCACCCCCGACACCGCGGAGACGATCGAGAACCTCTCCGGCGGCTCGACCTTCGCCTACGAGGACCTCGCCGACCCCGAGCTCAACATCCGCTACGGCAGCTACTACCTGCGCTACCTGATGAACAAGTACGACGGCGACGAGCTGGCGGTGCTCGCCGCCTACAACGCCGGCGAGGGCTACGCCGACAAGTGGGGCGGCGCCGAGCTGAAGCGCTCCGACATCAGCTTCCCGGAGACGCGGGCCTACGTCGACGAGGTGCTCGAGAAGCAGCGGCAGTACCGCGACACCTACGCCGTCGAGCTCGGGCTCGGCTGAGGCTGAGCCGCCAGGCCGCCGCCGCCGCGGCCTCGCCCGCGGGTCACGGTGGATACCGGCAGCCGGGATCGCGGGCCCCCTTCGCGGGTCACGGTGGGCATCGCCGGCCGGGGGTCACGGTGGGCATCGCCGGCCGGGGATCCCGGGCTCGCCTGCGGTCACGGTGGGCATCGCCGGCCGGGATTCCGGCCGAAAAGCACCGCGGTGTGGTGGACGGCGCCTTACGCGGTGGCCTTCCAGACCCACCAGGCGCAGAGGAACTGCAGCGGCAGTCGCGCCCACAGCGCCGGCGGCGGGATCCGCTCGTAGCGCTCCGGGTGTAGCGCCATGTGGATATTGGCCGGATAGACGGCGGCGAGCACGCCGAGCAGCCACCAGCGGGCAAGGCGGCGGGTCGGCGACGGGATCACCGCGATGCCGCCGGCGATCTCGGCGACGCCGCTTGCAACCACCAGCTCGCGGTGGGCCGGCAGGTAGTCGGGCATGATCGACTCGTAGGCGCGGGGGTTGACGAAGTGGTTGGCTCCGGCCGCGACCCAGAACGCGGCCAGCAGCCGCTGCGTGCTGCTCATCGACAGGCACCGTACCCGGCTCAGGCGCGTTGCGCCGGGAGTGAAGCCGGGTGGGGATCGCGACGATGAACGCACCGCAGCTAGATTGGAAGGGTCTGTGGACCTGGAGGAGTATCCGCACGCGCTGCCGTCCGAGCCGATCCTCGCCGAGGCCGCGCGGGCGCTCGAGGACGGCCGCTTCGCCGGCGAGGTCCTCGACTCCGAATGGCGGCTGCGCTACGTCAGCTCCGAGCTTCGCCAGCTCGTCGGCTTCCACGGCGATGAGGAGCTCGGCTACGGGTCGGTCGGGATCGTGCGAGCGGCGCTGGCGCCGGGGGTCTGGCGGCTCGGCGAGCGCTCGAGGCTGGAGTGGTGGCGGATCGAGGGTCCGTACGTGCGCCACGACCTGCGCGGTGAGGAGGAGGAGCGGATCCTCGACGATCTCGGGCCGCTCGCGGGACCGTTCGGCGAGCTCGCGCCGGCGACGCCGCCGATCGCCTGGGCGGGTGGCTTCGAGACCAGCTTCTCCGACGGCTCCCCGGTCAACGTCGGTCGTCTCGCGGTGCGGCTCCTGCGGCCCAACGGCGGCCTGGCCGGAATCCTCTCGCTCTACATCGGCGGCGCGCTTCGCGCCAGCGTCCAGGCGATGCTGTCGCGCGGCGACGACCGGATGTTCGAACGGATGGCGGCGCTGACCGAGCCGGCCCGGCGGCCCGGCGCCGTTCTGTTCTGCGACCTCGAGGGTTCGGGCGTACACAGCCGCAAGCTCTCCTCCACGGCCTACTTCGCGATGATCCGCGACCTGACGACAGCGATCGACGAAGCTGTGATCGAAGCCGGCGGGATCGTCGGCAAGCACGTCGGCGACGGCGTCTCGGCGTTCTTCCTCGCCGAACAGTTGGCTGGTGAGGCGGCTGCCGCACGCGGCGCGATCATGGCGGCCCGGCGGATCCAGCGGGCCGCCGCCGGCTTCCACTCGGAGAGCGGGCCGGTCGAGGTCAATATCGGCATCCACTGGGGGGCGACGCTGGTGATCGGCCAGGTCGTGACCGGCGGCCGGCTCGAGGTGACGGCGCTCGGCGACGAGGTCAACGAGGCGGCGCGGATCCAGGAAGTGTCGAGCGGCGGTCGAATGCTGGCCAGCAAGCACGTCCTCGAGCGGCTCGGGCCAGCGGAGGCATCCGAGCTCGGAATCGATCCCGTCGCGATCGCCTACGAGATCCTCGGCGAGATCGCCGGCGCCGGCGAGAAGGCGCGCCGGGACGCCGGCGGCCTCGCCGTCGCCGAGCTCAGCTCGCAGGGCTCGGCCGGCGGTCGCGGCTTGCCAGAATGAGTTCAACGCAGATTCGATCGTTCCACCGAAGGGGCTGAGACGACGATGTCCGAGCAGTCCGCGAGCAAGCCTCAGACGGCGCTGATCTGCGTCGACGTACAGAACGACTTCCTGCCCGGCGGCGCGCTCGCCGTCGCCGGCGGCGACCAGGTCATCGAGAGGCTACGCGAGGCCGCCACCCGCTCCGATCTGGTTGTGGCAAGCCAGGACTTCCACCCTCGCGACCACGTCAGCTTCATCGCCAACGGCGGCGACTGGCCCGCTCACTGCGTAGCCGGGACCCACGGCGCCGAGCTGCATCCCGAGATCGACCGGCTCGCCTCCCACGTCGCCCGCAAGGCGACCGAGCCGGAGCCCGACGCCTACTCGGCCTTCGATCGGACCGGCCTATCGGAGCATCTCCACGCCAGGGGGGTCGAACGGGTCCTCGTCGGCGGGCTCGCCACCGACTACTGCGTCAAGGAAACAGTTCTCGACGCGCTCGACGCCGGCTTCGAGGCGGTCCTGCTGACCGATGCATCTCGCGGCATCGACGCCGAGCCGGGCGACGAGCGAGCGGCGGTCGAGCAGATGCGGGCGGCGGGGGCCGAGATCAGCTGACGGCGGCCGGCGACGCTCGCCCGCCTCCACATCGACCGTCGACGGGTCCTTGCCAGGCGGGGTCTTCGTTGACGTTCGGCGCGAGGCGCCGCGGCTCCACATCGACCGTCGACGAGTCCTTGCCAGGCGGGGCCGTCGCTGACGTTCGGCGCAAGATGGGCGCCGCGCGCCCGCAGCGGCGCCGCGTCGCCCGCCGCGGCGCGCGCAGGAGTCGCGCCGCGTGCGCTCGGGCGGCGGCACGGCTGCGCGCGACTCGCGGACGGGCCACGACCCCGGCCATCGCTACGCTCGCGAGGTGCCCGAGTTCCGCCTCAACTCCGCCTACTCGGCGACGGCGGACCAGCCGAAGGCGATCGACGGCCTCGTCGAAGGGATCGAGGCCGGCGAGCGGTTCCTGACGCTGCTCGGCGCCACCGGCACCGGCAAGACGTTCACGATGGCGGCGACGATCGAGCGGCTCGGGCGGCCGGCCCTGGTGATCGCTCACAACAAGACGCTGGCGGCGCAGCTCTGCAACGAGTTCCGCGAGTTCTTCCCCGACGCCGCGGTCGAGTACTTCGTCTCCTACTACGACTACTACCAGCCCGAGGCCTACGTTCCGGCGCAGGACCTCTACATCGAGAAGGACGCGACGATCAACGACGAGATCGACCGCCTCCGCCACGCCGCCACGGCCGGGCTGTTCGCCCGCCGCGACACGATCATCGTCGCCTCGGTCTCCTGCATCTACGGGATCGGCTCGCCCGACCTCTATCGCGAGCAGATGATCCTGTTCAAGGTCGGCACCGAGATCGAGCGCGAGACGCTGTTCCGGCAGATGGTCGCGATGCAGTACCAGCGCAACGACACGATCCTGACCCGCGGCTCGTTCCGGGTAAAGGGCGAGGTGCTCGAGGTCTATCCGGCCTACGCCGAGTCCGCCTACCGGATCCAGCTGTTCGGGGACGAGGTCGAGGAGGTGATCCACTTCGACCCGCTGACCGGCGAGGTGCTCGACGAGGTCGATCACGTCGCGGTCTGGCCCGCGACCCACTACGTGACCAAGGAGGAGACGATCGAGCGCTCGGTCGATCAGATCCGCCTCGAGCTCGAGCAGCGGGTCGGCTGGTTCGAGTCGCGGGGCAAGGACCTCGAGGCGCACCGGCTGCGGCAGCGGACCCAGTACGACCTCGAGATGCTGAAGGAGCTCGGGTTCTGCAACGGGATCGAGAACTACTCGCGGATCCTCGACGACCGCCCCGCCGGCAGTGCCCCGCACACCCTGATCGACTACTTCCCCAGCGACTTCGTCGTCTTCATCGACGAGTCGCACCAGACCGTGCCGCAGATCGGCGGCATGTACGAGGGCGACCGCTCGCGCAAGCTGACCCTCGTCGATCACGGCTTCCGGCTGCCGAGCGCGATCGACAACCGGCCGCTCAAGTTCGACGAGTTCCTCGACCGGGTCGGCCAGATGGTGATGGTCTCGGCGACGCCGGGAGAGTGGGAGCGGGCGCACTCGAGCCGCGTCGTCGAGCAGATCGTCCGTCCGACCGGGATCGTCGATCCCGAGATCGAGCTGCGGGAGACCAGGAACCAGATCGACGACCTGATGAACGAGGTGCGGGTGATCGCCGAGCGCGGCGAGCGGACGCTGGTGACGACGCTGACGAAGAAGATGTCGGAGGACCTGACCGAGTACCTGCTCGAGCACGGCTTCCGGGTCCGCTACCTGCACTCCGAGGTCGACACGATCGAGCGGATCCAGATCATCCGTGACCTGCGGCTCGGCGAGTACGACGTGCTGGTCGGCGTCAACCTGCTGCGCGAGGGCCTCGACATCCCCGAGGTCGGGCTGGTTGCGATCCTCGACGCCGACAAGGAGGGCTTCCTGCGCGGCTCGACCTCGCTGATCCAGACGATCGGCCGCGCCGCCCGCAACGTCAACGGCAAGGTGCTGATGTACGCCGACAAGGAGTCGGAGGCGATGCGGACGGCGATCACCGAGACCGATCGCCGCCGCGAGATCCAGCTCGCCTACAACCGCGAGCGCGGGATCACGCCGGAGACGATCACCAAGGGGATCAGCGACATCTCCGACTTCCTCGCGATGGAGTCGAACGCACCCCGCAAGCGCCGCCGCTCGAAGGCGCTCGACGGCCACGCCGTCGAAGGGCCCGAGGAGCTCGAGAAGATCATCGTCGCGATCGAGGAGGAGATGCTGGCCGCCGCCGAGGAGCTTCGCTTCGAGGAGGCGGCGCGGCTACGCGACGAGCTCAAGGAGCTGCGCCGCGACCTCGAGGGGATGCGGGCCTGACCGCTCGGCCGGCGCTGCGAAGCGTCGCACCGAGGTCGGCTAGATTGAAGCGATGGAGCGAGAGCAGATCATCAGGGAGGACTTCAAGGTCGTCCGCAAAGGCTGGGACCCCGACGCGGTCCGCGAGCACCTGAGCGCCGTCGCTGAGGCGTTCCCGGATGCGCCGGATGAGGCCGAGGAGGCCGGCGATCGGGAGCGCTCGCTCGGCGATCTCGCCGCGGGTCGCGTGCGCGGCGTCTTCGCGGCCGCCGAGCAGGCCGCGGCCGAGATCGAGACGACGTCGCGAGCCGAGGCCGAGCGGCGCGTCGCCGACGCCGATGCGGAGGCCGAGCGGATCGTCGCCGAGGCCCGGGCCGAGGCGGCGACGGTGCTGGGCCGGGCCCGGGACGACGCCGACGGCCACGTCGCGGCCGCCCGCGAGGTCGTCGAGGAGCTCGTCGGCCAGGCGGAGTCGCTGCTCGCGCAGGTGACGGCGCTCGGCGAGCGGATCAGCGCCGCGGCGCCGGCGAGCGCCGCCCCGGCGGCGGTCAGCGCGACCGGCGTCGGCCCGGCGGCCGAGGTGCCGGGCGGGCCGGTGATCGTCCCCGAGCCGACCCCGCCGCAGACGCCGGAGCCCTCGCCCGATCCGGCGCCCGAGCCGACCCCCGACCCAGGCCCCGAGCCGACCCCCGACCCGGCGCCCGAGCCGACCCCCGACCCGATCCCGGACCCCGGCTTCGAGGCGACCACGACCGAGGAGCTGATCGCGCGGCTCCGCGCCTCCGCCTCCGCGACCGAGGAGGCGAACGGATCCGACGCGGACGCGGAGGCGGGCGCCGCCGGTGCCGATGCGGCGCCGGCCGCGGCGCCGGTCGCCGTCTCGGGCTCCGACCTCGGCGCCGCCCGCCTGGTCGCGATGAACATGGCGCTCGAAGGCGCCTCGCGGGAGCGGATCGCCTCCCAGCTGAGCTCCGAGTTCGGCCCGATCGACGGCGTCGAGGAGCTGCTCGACGACGTCCTCGCCCGCGCCGCGGGGTAGGCAGCCGCTCGACATCCACGATTCAAGGAATCCGATCGCGCTGCCGACCGGGGGGGAGGCATGGACGACGCGGGCATCGAGCGCGGCGGGCAACGGCGGTCCGGCGGCGAGCATTCTTCAGAGAAGCTCGCGGTGCTCGTGGTCGTCGGGACCAGGCCCGAGGCGATCAAGCTGATCCCGATCCTGCTGGCGCTGAAGCAGAGCCCCTACTACCGGCCGGTCGTGATCTCGACCGGCCAGCACCACCGCATGGTCGAGGAGATCTTCGACCTGGCCGGGATCCGCCCCGACGTGACCCTGTGGGCCGGATCGCGCCACTCCCGGCTCAACGGCCGCGTCGTGTCCGTCGTCAGCCGCTTCGAGGACTTCGTCTACGAGTGGTTCGGCGCCGAGCCCGAGCCCGGTGAGATTCCCGCGAAGATGCTGGCCGGGGAGTATCCGGCGGCGGTCCTCGTTCACGGCGACACGAGCTCGGCGATGGCGACGGCGCTCTCGGCGTTCCATCTCCGCATCCCGGTCGGCCACGTCGAGGCGGGCCTGCGCACCGGCGGGCTCAACCTGTCGCCGTTCCCGGAGGAGCTGAACCGGCAGCTGATCACCTGCATCGCCTCGCTCCATTTCGCCCCCACGATCACCAACCTGGAGACGCTGATCCGCGAGAACATCCCGGTCGAGCAGATCTTCGTCACCGGCAACACGGGGATCGACGCGCTGCGCTGGGCATCGGCGCTCGACGTCGCCTACTCGGATCCCGCGGTTGCCGAGATCGCCGAGGACGACGGCCGGATCGTCGTCGTCACCGCGCACCGGCGCGAGAACTGGGGCGACGGCCTGGTCGGAATCGCGACCGGCGTCGCCGAGCTCGCCCGCACCCATCCGGAGACCAGCTTCATCGTGCCGATGCACCCGAACCCGGCGGTTCGCGAGCGGCTCAGCGGCCCGCTCGCGGGGCTCGGCAACGTTCTCACCACCGAGCCGCTGCAGTTCGCGGAGTTCGCGCGGCTGCTGGCCCGCTGCGACCTGGTGATCACCGATTCCGGCGGGATCCAGGAGGAGGCTCCGGCGCTCGACAAGCCGGTCCTGGTCACCCGGGAGACGACCGAGCGCGTCGAGGGCGTGGCCGAGGGCACCCTGATCCTGGTCGGGCCCGATGCCGGGCGGATCGCCGACGAGGGCGGCAGGCTGCTCGACGACCCCGCGGCCTACGCGAGCGTCGCGGGGGCGACCAATCCCTACGGCGACGGCCGTGCCGCCGAGCGCATCGTCGGCGCGCTCGAGCACATCCTCAAGGGCGATGATCCACCGCCCCCGTTCGGCTCCGGCTTCAGCCGTCGCGCGGTTGCGATGGCGGCCGGCTTCAAGGTCCCGCTCGACTCGGTCGAGGAGGCGCTCCGTGCCCGGCTCGAGCGTCGCAGCGAGATCCCGGCCGAAGTCGAGCTGTGGCCGAGCTGATCTGGCCGTTCACGGGCCTGCCGCTGCCGATCGAGCTCTACTTCGGCCTCGTCTTCCTGCTGATCGTCGCGATCTTCGCCTGGACGATCTCGCTGCTCGTCAGGGCGCTGCGCTCGGGCGCCGGCGCCGGCGAGCCGCCGCGGCCCGACGCCTTCATCTGGGCGTTCATCGTCCCGGCGCTCAACGAGGAGGTGACGATCGCCGACAGCGTCGAGCGACTGCTGCGGATCGAGGCCGACGAGAAGATGGTGATCGTCGTCGACGACGGCTCCGACGATCGCACCCCGGAGATCCTCGCCGCCATCGATGACCCCGATCTGACCGTGATCCGGCGCGACCCTCCCGATGCTCGCACGGGCAAGGCGGACGCGCTCAACCGGGCCTTCCGCAGCCTCGATTGGATCTCCGGGGCCGACCGCGAACGGGTGATCGTCGCGATCGTCGACGCTGACGGGCGGCTCGATCCCGGCGCTCCGGCCGGGGCGGCCGCCCACTTCGCCGACCCCGCCGTCGGCGGCGTGCAGACGCTGGTCCGGATCTACAACCGCCGGCATCCGCTGGCCTGGATGCAGGACATCGAGTTCTCCGTCTACGGACGCTTGTACCAGGCCGGCCGCAACTCCTTCGGGACCGCCGGGATGGGCGGCAACGGCCAGTTCAACCGGCTCTCGGCGCTCGACCGGATCGACGACGGAGGCGGGCCCTGGCGCGACCGTCTCACCGAGGATCAGGACCTCGGGCTGCGGCTGCTCGCCGGCGGCGGGCTCTGCAGGCAGGTGCTCGGCGCAAGCGTCCACCAGCAGGGCCTGTCGCGGCTGCGGGCGCTGTTTCGCCAGCGCACCCGCTGGTCGCAGGGCAACCTGCAGGCGATCGGGCTCGCCGGCGAGGTCTGGCGCGCGCCGCTGCCCGCCGTCGCCCGCCTCGAGCTGCTCCTGCAGCTGCTGATGCCGCTCTGGCAGGCGCTGATCGGGATCGCGCTCGCGCTCGCCGTCCTGCTCGCGATCTTCGCCGGCGCGCGGTTCTGGGACGGGGGACCCTGGCTGCAGCTGGTGCTCGTCTACCTGCTCACGTTCGGCGGCGTCGTCTGCGGCTGCGTCGCCGCCCGCGCCCAGGACGGGGTTCGCGGCTGGCTGACCGGCTTTCTGCTCGCCCACGTCTACGCGTTCTACAGCTGGCTGCTGTGGCCGGTGCTGCTGCGATCGGCGGCGCGCCAGCTGGCCGAACGCCGGGACTGGGCGAAGACCGAGCGCGAACCGCTCGTCGAGACGGCCTGACGAGGACGAAGTCCTCCTCCACCCGCCGAACGTCCGTTCGCCACCGTACAATTGGCCGGGTTGGGATCCAGTGACCGGATAGTCGTCTCGGGCGCGCGCGAGCACAACCTGCGCAGCGTCGACGTCGAGCTGCCGCGGGAGGCGCTGGTGGTGATGACCGGGCTGTCGGGTTCGGGCAAGTCGAGCCTCGCCTTCGACACGATCTACGCCGAGGGCCAGCGCCGCTACGTCGAGTCGCTGTCGGCCTACGCGCGCCAGTTCCTCGGCCAGATGGACAAGCCCGACGTCGACTCGATCGAGGGGCTGAGCCCGGCGATCTCGATCGACCAGAAGACGACCTCGCGCAACCCGCGCTCGACGGTCGGCACGGTGACCGAGATCTACGACTACCTGCGGCTGCTGTGGTCGCGGATCGGGCGGCCGCACTGCCACAACTGCGGCGAGCCGATCTCGGGCCAGTCGATCGAGCAGATCACCGACCGCGTCCTGACCCTGCCCGCCGAGACGAGGTTCATGGTCTGCGCGCCGGTCGTGCGCGAGCGCAAGGGCGAGTACGGAAAGCTGCTCGGCGAGATGCGGCAGGCGGGCTACGCCCGTGCCGTCGTCGACGGTGAGCTGCGCCGGCTCGACGAGGAGATCAGCCTCGACAAGCGCTACAAGCACGACATCGCCGTCGTCGTCGACCGGCTGGTGATGAAGGACGGCATCCGCAAGCGCCTGTCGGAGTCGATCGAGGCCGCGGTCGGCCTCGCCGACGGGCTCGTCGAGGTCGAGATCGTCGACGGCGGTGCGGTCGCGGGGGCGCAGGTGCTGTCGGGGCCGAGCGCCGGCAAGCGCGGCGAGACGCTGGTCTTCAGCGAGCGCTTCGCCTGCCTCAACTGCGGCACCTCGATGCCGGAGATCGAGCCGCGGATCTTCTCGTTCAACTCGCCGCACGGCGCCTGCGAGCGCTGCCACGGGCTCGGCCACCAACGGGTGATCGACCCCGAGCTCTGCGTCCCCGATCCGACCCTGTCGATCGCCGAGGGCGCGCTCGCCTCCTGGATGGGCGCCGCCTCGCGCTACTACCGGACGCTGCTGGAGGCGGTCTGCCGCGGCCACGACATCGATCCCGACACGCCCTGGCAGGACCTGCCCGCCGGCGACCGCGAGGTCCTGCTCGAGGGCACCGGCGATCAGCGCCACACGATCGCCTACAAGAACCGGTTCGGGCGCCGGCGCAGCTACACCGCCCGCTTCGAGGGGATCACCCACGGGCTCGACCGCCGCTACCGCGAGACCGATTCGGAGAAGACCCGCGAGCGGATCGAGGGGCTGATGGCGCTGCAGCCGTGCCCGGCCTGCGGCGGCGCCCGGCTGCGGCCGGAGAGCCTGGCGGTAACCGTCGGCGGCCTCTCGATCGCCGAGTACACGCGGCTCTCGGCGCGCGCGGCGCTGGACTGGATCGGCGCGCTCGAGCTGACCGAGACCGAGCGGGCGATCGCCAACCTCGTCGTTCGCGAGGTGCAGGAACGGCTCACGTTCCTGGTCTCGGTCGGGATCGGCTACCTGACCCTGGAGCGGGCGGCGACGACGCTGTCGGGCGGCGAGGCGCAGCGGATCCGGCTCGCGACCCAGATCGGCTCGAGCCTGGTCGGCGTCCTCTACATCCTCGACGAGCCCTCGATCGGCCTGCACCAGCGCGACAACGCGAAGCTGATCGCGACGCTCGAGCGGCTCCGCGACCTCGGCAACACGGTGATCGTGGTCGAGCACGACGAGGGCACGATGCGGGCCGCCGACTACCTGATCGACCTCGGGCCGGGGGCGGGCGAGCACGGCGGCCGCGTCGTCGCCGCGGGCAGCCCCGCGGAGGTGATCGCCAACCCGGCCTCGCTGACCGCCGAGTACCTGTCGGGCAAGCGGGCGATCGCGGTGCCGAGCGAGCGGCGCCGGGGCCGCGGCGAGCTCGTCGTCCGCGGCGCCCGCGAGCACAACCTGAAGGGCATCGACGCGACGATCCCGGTCGGAACCCTGACCTGCGTCACCGGCGTCTCCGGCTCCGGCAAGTCGACGCTGATCAACGAGACGCTCTACCGCTCGGTCGCCAACCGGCTGCACCGGGCGCGGACGCGGCCCGGCGCGCACGACCGGATCGACGGGCTCGCGCAGATCGACAAGGTGATCAACATCGACCAGTCGCCGATCGGCCGCACGCCGCGCTCGAACCCGGCGACCTACACCGGCGTCTTCGACCACATCCGCCAGCTGTTCGCGAAGACCAGGGAGGCGCGGGCGCGCGGCTACGCGCCGGGCCGGTTCAGCTTCAACGTCAAGGGCGGCCGCTGCGAGGTCTGCAAGGGCGACGGCCAGATCAAGATCGAGATGCACTTCCTGCCCGACGTCTACGTCCCCTGCGAGCAATGCCACGGGCGCCGCTACAACCGCGAGACGCTCGAGGTCCGGTTCAAGGGCAAGTCGATCGCCGACGTGCTCGAGATGCCGGTCGAGGAGGCGGTCGACTTCTTCGCCCGGATCCCGAAGATCCACCGGCGGCTGAAGACGCTGCACGACGTCGGCCTCGGCTACATCCGCCTCGGTCAGCCGGCGACGACGCTGTCGGGCGGCGAGGCGCAGCGGGTCAAGCTCGCGACCGAGCTCTCGAAGGTGGCGACGGGGGAGACCCTCTACATCCTCGACGAGCCGACCACCGGCCTCCACTTCGCCGACGTCGAGCGGCTGCTCGACGTGCTCGCGCGGCTCGTTGATGCGGGCAACACGGTGGTCGTGATCGAGCACAACCTCGACGTGATCAAGTCGGCCGACTGGATCGTCGACCTCGGTCCCGAGGGCGGCGACGGCGGCGGCGAGATCATCGCCGCCGGCACCCCCGAGCAGGTCGCGACCGAGCCCGGCTCCCACACCGGCCGCTTTCTCGAGGACCTGGTCGAGCCGGCGGTCACGCGGACCGCCGACCGCGAGCCGGTCGCGGCGTAGCGGCCGGCCCCAGGCAGCCCGCCCGGCCCGGGCAGGTGCTCGACGCGTCTGCGGCTGCGATCCCACCGACTTGCGGATTGCGGCCGCGGGAGCGCCGAAATCCGCGGCTCGGCGCAAGCCCCGCCCGCCCGGCGTCCCGCGGGCTCGGCACCGGGGCGCCGGTTATCGCTCCCAACCGCCGGCTCCGGGGCATCTGAAGCAACCCCCTCGCGCGCGGGTTGGGAGATCCGTTGCCGATCGGATAACGGCAGGGACACCACCCGCCTGCCCGAACGCAGCCCTATCCGACCGGAGCCGGCAAGCTTGGTGCGCAGAGCGACGGGAGCGGCGCGAATCGCGCTCGCGACCTGTGCCTGCGCGTTCACCCTGTTGCCGGCCGCAAGCGCGAGGGGGGCGCTGACCCACACCGTCGCTGACGGCGAGACCCTCTCCGGGATCGCCGCCGCCAGCGGCCTCGCGACCGAGACGCTCGCCGCCTGGAACGGGATCAGCGCCGACGCGCTGCTGATCAGCGGCACGACGCTGAGCGTGCCGACGCCCGCGGAGACTGGGGTGGCGACGACCGCGACGACGACCGCGCCCAGCACCGCCGCTCCCTGGCTGGGCTCGATCCCGAGCCCGTGGGGTGACCTCTACCTCGATGCCGGCGCCGCAGCGGCGTGGAACCGGATGCGGGCGCAGGCGCTCAGCGACTACGGGGTCGACCTCTACCCGGCGGGACCGCTCTCCGCCTACCGGACCGCGGCGCAGCAGGGCGAGATGTACGAGCTGTTTCTGTCCGGCGCCGGCGCGCCCGCCAACCCGCCGGGCGCGTCATCGCACGAGCTCGGCATCTCCGTCGATCTCGCGACGCCCGAGATGCGTTCGGTGATCGATGCGATCGGCGCGAGCTACGGCTGGGGCAAGTACGAGGCGCCGGGCGAGTGGTGGCACGTGACCTACGGCGGCTGATCCGATCGCCGGCCGAGCCCGGATTCACCGGCCGCACGGTCATCCGCGATCGCGGCCGCCGGCCGGCTTCGCTCAGGCGCTGAGGTCGAGCGGCTCGGGGGCCTCGCCGCCGAGCAGGCGGACCACCTCGGCGCTCCACGGGTTGGTGATCAGGGTCGGCGCGAACAGCTCGATCGGCCGCTCGCGGTCGGGGACGGTGAGCAGCACCCGGTCGCGCATGAAGGCGCGGGGCCCGCGCTCGATCGCGACGTCGGCCCGCGGCCAGGACAGCTTCGCGGTCGCGCTCTGGCGATCGCGGCGGACGTCGGCCGCGCGCAGCTCGAGCGCGTGCAGCCGCTCCTCGTCGAGGGCGAGCAGCAGCTTCGGCCCGAGCCCGACCCGGCGGGCACGCCCGCGCGCCAGCGGCAGCAGCAGCATGCCGACGCCGGGGATCGCCGCGAGCGCCTCGGTCGGGACCGAGCTGAACTCGCCCGCGGCCTCGACCGGCCCGCCCGTCGCCGCCGCGGCGAGCTCGCGGAGCTCACGACCGCGGCGCTCGCGGTAGCGGCGGGCGACCTCGAGCCGCTCCTCGCGGCTCTGATACTCCTCGGCGCTCGAGTCGGGCGGGACCACGTCTGGGAAGCTACAGGCGTGCCGGAGGGCGGCTCCAGCGAAGCGCGGGACGACCCGCACGTCCCGCCGCAGCGCGGCTGGCGGATCTGGTGGACGAAGCGGCGCTGGTACGAGCGCACGCACCGGTTCCGCAACCGCTGGCGGATCAACCGCCACGCGGCCCGCGGCGGCTTCTACGTCCGCCACCCGATCGAGGGCGAGGTGCTGGAGGCGCTCGACGACGGCCGGCTGGTGATCGGCGAGGGCACCAAGCTCGAGCCCGGATGCTGGATCACGCTCGCCCCCGAGGCACGGATCACGATCGGCCGCGGTTGCTTCCTCAACCGCGAGACGATGCTCGCCGCCCAGGAGCGGATCGAGATCGGCGACCACGTGATGCTCGCCAACGGCTGCTTCGTCGGTGACGCCGACCATCGCTACGACGATCCCGACCTGCCGATCACCTGGCAGGGATTCACCGCGCGCGGGCCGGTGCGGATCGGCGACAACGTCTGGCTCGGCAAGGGCGTCGTCGTCACCGGCGGCACGACGATCGGCGACCGCAGCGTGATCGGCTCCAACTCGGTCGTCACCCGCGACGTCGCGCCGGCGACGATCGCCGCGGGCGTGCCGGCGAAGCCGCTGCGCCAGATCGACCTCGAGCGCCGCGGCGAGGCCGGCGCGGACGGGTAGCCTTGCGGCCGTGATCGGAGCCCGTGCACGGTTGCTGCTGCCGCTGCTGGCGCTCGCCGTCGCCGTGGCCGGCTGCGGTGAGAAGAGCGAGCCGGCGACGACCGGCAAGGTGATCACCCAGCGGACCACGACCGACGACGGCGCCGCCGATCTCGCCGCCGCGCAGGCCGCCGCGAACGCGTTCCTGGCCTCGCCGAAGGCGGCCGCCGTCTGCGACCGGGGGATCACGCCGAAGCTGCTGAAGCGCGCCTACGGGGATCGCCAGGGATGCCTCAAGGCGCGCAGGCCGAAGGCGCTCGCCAAGGCCGTGCGGATCACCGCGGCGAAGCTCGGCGCCGGTGGCACCGCGACGGTCGTCGCCACGGCCAAGGGCGGCGTCTACGGCAAGGGCGAGAAGCTGACGATGACCGTCGTCGACGGCGGCGGCAACTGGCGCGTCGACGCGGTCAGGTCGAACGCCAAGGTCGGCCCCTGAGCGGGCCGGCCCGCTCTCACCAGTCCCAGGCCGAGTTGGCCGCCAGCGAGTCCTGCTCCAGGTAGGCCTCGAACGCCGTCAGCTCGTCGGGGTCGATCGAGTAGCTGTGGGTCTCGTCCGGGAACCGGCGCGCGCGGACGTCGGCGACGTAATCGGCGACGCCGGCGACCATCGCCGCGTGGATCTGGGCGTAGCGCTTGACGAAGCGGGCGACGGGGCCGCTGTTGATCGCGAGCAGGTCGTGGAAGACGAGCACCTGGCCGTCGGTCGCGCCGCCGGCGCCGATCCCGATCACCGGCACCTCGATCCGCGGCATGATCGCCTCCGAGACCGCCGCCGGCACCGCCTCGAAGACGATCGCGAAGCAGCCGACGGATTGCAGCGCGAACGCGTCCTCGGCGATCTCGGAGGCGCGCCGGCCGGTCCTCCCCTGGGCCTTGTAGCCGCCGAGCGCGGTCGCCGTCTGCGGGGTCAGGCCGACGTGGCCCATCACCGGGATCCCGGACCGGACGATCGCCCGGGCGCGATCGACCGAGGCGCCGCCGCGCTCGAGCTTGACGGCGTCGCAGCCCGCCTCCTTGATGAACCGCTGGGCGCTGGCGACCGCCTGCTCGTTCGAGGCCTCGTAGGAGCCGAACGGCATGTCGCCGACCAGAAGCGGCGTCCGCAGCCCGCGGCGCACGGCCGCCGCCAGCATCAGCATCTCGTCGAGCGCGACCGGCACCGTCGAGTCGTAGCCGAGCACGGTCATCGCTCCCGAGTCGCCGACGAGGACGACGTCGGCGCCGGCCTCCTCGGCGACCTGGGCCGAGGGGAAGTCGTAGGCCGTGACCATCGCGATCGGCTCGCCGTTGCGCTTCATCTCGCCGAGCCGCGGCAGCGTCATCGGCTGCCGCATCTCCGGCGGCACCCGTGGTGCGCTGCTCACGACGCCACCGCCGGGCGCCCGGTCGCCGGCCGTTGCCTATCCATGTGACTGCTCCTCTCCGTCGGTCCCGGCGCTCGCCCCGGGCTCGATGATCACGTTGTCGATCAGCCGCGTCGCACCGACCCGCGCCGCGAGCGCGAGCAGGACCGGACGGCCGTTGAAGCTCTCGACCACGTCGAGCCGCTCGGCGTCGCGCGCCTCGACGTACTCGGCCTCGATGCCGGCATCGGCGAGCACGCGGCGCGCCCGCCTCAGCGCGGGCCCGGCGGCGGCGCCGGGCGCCGCGGCGCCTGCCGCGGCGAGCAGCGCCCGCCGCAGCGCCGGCGCCCGCTCGCGGTCGGCGGGGTCGAGCAGCGCGTTGCGGCTCGAGAGCGCGAGGCCGTCGGGCGCACGCACGGTCGCGACCACCTCGATCCGGACCGGAAAGTCGAGGTCGGCGACCATGCGACCGACGACGACCGCCTGCTGGGCGTCCTTCTGGCCGAAGTAGGCGACGTCGGGCGCGACCGAGTTGAGCAGCTTGGCGACGACGGTGGTCACGCCGCGGAAGTGCTCGGGTCCGCGCCGCGCCGGATCGCCGCAGAGGACCTCGGTCAGCCCACCGACCTCGACCGCGGTCGCGAATCCGGGCGGATAGACCTCGTCCGTCGCCGGCGCGTAGAGCAGGTCGACGCCGGCGGCGGCCGCGGTTCGCTCGTCGCCGGCGCGGTCGCGCGGGTAGCGGTCGAGGTCGTCGCCGGGGCCGAACTGGGCCGGGTTGACGAACAGGCTCATGACGACGACGTCGCAGTCGGCCCGGGCGCGCTCGAGCAGCGCGACGTGGCCGCCGTGCAGGGCGCCCATCGTCGGCACGAGGCCGATCGAGCGGCCGTCGCGCCGGGCCCCGGCCAGCGCCGCCCGCAGCTCCGCCTTGGTCTCGACGACCCTCACCGGCCCGCTCCCGCGGCGGCGAGCCCGCCGGTCCGCTCGGCCAGCGCCCGATACAGCGGCTCGAGCTCGGGCGCGGTCGCGGCGATCGCCTCCAGATGGCGCCCGACCGTCGCCGCGTCGCCGCGCGCGATCGGGCCGGTGAGCGCGGCGGGCCCGGCCTCGGCCCAGCTCGCGGCGCTGCGCAGCACCAGCGGGGTGAGCAGCGCGCGACCGTCCTCGATGCCGGCGGCGTCGAGCAGGGCGGCGGCGCTCTCCTCGAGCGCGATCAGGAAGTTCGAGGCGATCGAGGCGGCGGCGTGGTAGGCGGCGCGCGATCCCGGCGGCAGCTCGAACGGCCGCATCGCCAGCGCCTCGGCCAGCGCCCGGGCGAGGGCCAGCGCCTCGGCGCTCGTGCCCTCGATCGCGGCCGGGGCACCGACCAGGACGGCGTTGCCGCCGGGGATCGTCTGCAGCGGGTGCAACGAGAACGCGGCGACGCCGGTGGCGGCCAGCGCGTCGAGCCCGGTCGCGCCGCTGGTGTGGCCGATCAGCCGCAGCCGCGGCGCCGCGGCGGCGACCGCGGTCCCGGCGCCGGCGATCTCGTCGTCGGGAACGCAGAGCAGCACGACCTCGGCTCCGGCGCAGGCGCGGCCGAGCCCGGCCCGGCCGGCGAGCGTGACGTCGACGCCGGCGCCGGTCGCGGCCCGCGCCAGCGCCGTGCCCAAGCGACCGGGCCCGATCAGCGTGATCGGCGGCAGCGCCGTCGTGTGTGCGCGGGGTTGGTGCAATTCCGTTCCAGTTCTCGCGGAGATACCAGACGGCGTCGGGATTACGGACGGGGCCCTTGCGCCGCGGTCCACGCCCGCTCTCGCGGGTCGCGGCCGCTGCGGCCAGGGGCGATTGTAGCCGGAGCCCGGCGCCGCCCCGGACGGCGTCGCCCGATCCTCCGGCCCGGCCCGCCCGGCCTCGCGGCCGGCGCGGGGGCGGCCGTCGCTGCGAATACCATCGGACGATGCCGATCTACGAGTTCGAGTGCGGCCGCTGCGGCGAGCGCTTCGAGCGACTCGTCGCGGCGGCGACCGAGACCGCCGTCTGCCCTGCCTGCGGCGCCGCAGGCGCCGGGCGGCGGCTCTCCCCGTTCGGGCTCAGCCGGCAGCCGACCGCAAACCAGCGGCGGCGGATGGAGGATCGTCGTGGCACCGACCGCGACGGTGCCCGGCAGCGATTCAAGCGCAGCGTCTCGAAGGCGCGCGAGCGCCGCTCGCGCGGCGGCGAGCGATGAGCGCCGACGCCGCCGCCGGCGTCGCGGCCCGGCGCGAGCGCCTGGTCGAGGTCTACCGCGAGGCCTCGGTCTGCAGGCGCTGCTCGCTGGCCGAGACGCGGACCAGGGTCGTCTTCGGCGCCGGCAACGCCGACGCGGAGCTGATGTTCGTCGGCGAGGCGCCCGGCGCGGAGGAGGATCGGCGCGGCCTTCCGTTCGTCGGCCGCGCCGGCGGCCTGCTGAATGAGCTGCTGGCCGGGATCGGGCTGAGCAGGGAGGACGTGTTCATCGCCAACACCGTGAAATGCCGGCCGCCCGGCAACCGCGACCCGCAGCCGGTCGAGCTCGAGGCCTGCCGGCCTTACCTCGACCGGCAGATCGAGCTGATCGAGCCGAAGGTGATCGCGACGCTCGGCAACTTCGCGACCAAGCTCCTGACCGGCAACCGGGCGGGGATCACCCGCGTGCACGGCAGGCCGCAGACGCACCGGCTCGGCGTGCGGACGGTTCGCGTGTTCCCGATCTTCCACCCGGCGGCGGTCCTCCGCAACCCGGGCCAGCGGCCGCTGATCGACGCCGACTTCGCAACCCTGCGCGAGCTGCTGCGCGAGCCCGCGCCCGAGCAGGAGGCTCCGCCGCGGGCCGGGCCGGAGTCGCCCGCGGCGCCGGCCGAGCGAGCGTCGACGTCGCCGCCGACCGGCGCCCAGCCGCCGCCGGCACCCGCCGACGACCAGCTCGACATCTTCGGCGCCTAGGTGGGCGCGTGGCTGTTCGCCGCCAGCGGACCGCGAGCGCGGCGGCGACCGAGGAGCTCGCCGGCGAGCTCGCCCGCGAGCTCGAGCCCGGCGCCGTCGTGCTGGTCAGCGGCGAGCTCGGCGCCGGCAAGACGACGTTCGTGCGCGGCGCCGCGCGGGCGCTCGGCGTGGGCGGGCCGGTGACCTCGCCGACGTTCACGATCGGCCGCCGCTACGGCGGCGACGTCCCGGTCTCCCACCTCGACCTCTACCGGCTCGCGGGCGGGCTCGGGGCCGAGGAGCCGGGCCTGCTCGACGACTACCTGACGGCGGACGCCGTCGCCTTCGTCGAGTGGCCCGAGCTCGCCGGCGATGAGCTCGCCGGCGTGACGATGCGGGTCACGATCGCCCATGCCGGCGGCGATGAGCGCGAGATCACGGTCGAGCGCGGGCGGCGATGAGCGCCGACCGCCTGATCCTCGGCTTCGACACCGCGACGCCGCAGACTGCCGTCGCGACCGCGATCGGCGGCGAGGTGACCGAGCGCTCGCTCGACCCCGTCGACGGGCGGCCGCTGCACGGCACCCGGCTGCTGGCAACGATCGAGGAGCTCGTCACGGCGGCCGGCGGCTGGGGCGAGGTCGGCCTGATCGCGGTCGGGGTCGGCCCGGGATCGTTCACCGGCCTGCGGATCGGCGTCGCCACGGCCCGGGCGCTGGCGCAGTCGCGCTCGCTCGCCGTCGTCGCCGTCCCCAGCACCGGCGCGTTGCTCGCCGCGATCGCGGATACGCCACAGGCCACGCGGCGGCCGCGGCTGGCGCTGGTCGATGCGCGCCGGGGGGAGGTGTTCGCGGCCCTCGCCCCAGCTCCCGGACGCGGTGGCGCGGATTTGCCTCGCCCAGAGGGGAAAATCGGCGCCACCGGGTCCGGGCCGCACGATGCCTCGCCGGCGGCGGGCGGTGCCTCGTCCGTGCGGCGCGATGCCTCGCCGGCGGCGGGCGGTGCCTCGTCCGTGCGGCGCGATGCCTCCCCGGCGGCGGGCGGTGCCTCGCCGGCGGCGGGCGGTGCCTCGTCCGCGCCGCGCGATGCCTCCCCCGCGGCAGGCGGTGCTGCGCCCGCGCCCGGCGACGCTGTGCCCGTGGTGGAGCTCGCCGCCGCAGAGCCGATCGTCTGCGCGCCGGGCGAGCTGAGCGCACGGTACGGCTCCGAGGCGCTCGCGAGCGCGGTGGCCGCCGGCGACGGAGCGGTACGATTCCGGGCCGAGATCGAGGCCGCCGGAGCGCTGGTGCTCGCCGACGGAGACGATGCGCACCGGCTCTCGGCCTCGCGGATCTGCGAGCTGGGCGCGGCGCTCGAGCCGGTCGACCCGGAGCGGATCCGGCCGATGTATTTGCGAAGACCCGACGCGGAGCGCTGGCGAGAGCGAGATGGCAGCAACTGAGACCCCGGCCAAGGCCGGCGGATCGATCACGGTCCGGCGCCTCGCTTACGGCGACCTGCCGGCCGTGCTCTCGATCGAGCGCCGCTCGTTCCCGGCGCCGTGGTCGCTGGCGATGTTCGTGCTCGAGCTCTCGAAGCCGAGCGGCGTCTGCCTCGCCGCCGAGACCGACCAGGGGATCGTCGGCTACGTCGTCTGCTCCCGCTACGCCGACGTCTGGCACCTGATGAACGTCGCCGTCGACCCCGACCGCCGCCGCGAGGGCATCGCCGAGCGGCTGCTCGATGAGCTGCTCGCCGCCGCCGGCCGCGACGGCCGCTACACGCTCGAGGTCCGCGTCTCCAACCACGGCGCGATCGCGATGTACGAGCGGATCGGCTTCCGCCGCGCCGGCCGCCGCCGCCGCTACTACCACGACAACGGCGAGGACGCGATGATCATGTGGCTGGGCGATCCCGGCCTGCTCGGCTGAGCGGCCCCCTTGATCCTCGCGATCGAGACCTCCTGCGACGACACCTGCGCCGCCGTGGTCGACGGCGGCCGCGTGCTCAGCAACGTCGTCTCCTCGCAGGCGGCGGTCCACGCCGGCTTCGGCGGCGTCGTCCCCGAGGTCGCCGCGCGCCACCACGTCGAGCTCGTCACCCCGGTCGTCGGCGCGGCGCTGGAGACTGCCGGCCGCGACCTCGGCGAGGTTGACGCGGTCGCGGTCACCACCCACCCGGGGCTGATCGGAGCGCTGCTGGTCGGCGTCAGCTCGGCCAAGGCGCTGGCGGCGCCGCGGCGGCTGCCGATGGTCGCCGTCGACCACCTGCAGGGCCACGTCGCCGCCGCCTTCCTCGAGCCCGACCCGCTCGAGCCGCCGTTCCTGGCGCTGGTCGCCAGCGGCGGCCACACGATGCTGGCGACGGTGCGCGACCACCGCACCCACGAGGTCGTCGGCCAGACCCTCGACGACGCCGCGGGCGAGGCGCTCGACAAGGCGGCACGACTGCTCGGGCTCGGCTACCCGGGCGGGCCGGCGATCCAGCGGGCGGCCGCGGGCGGCGACCCCGGGGCCTATCCGATGCCGGTGGCGATGAGCCGGGATCCCGGCCTCGACTTCAGCTTCAGCGGCCTGAAGACCGCGCTCGCCTACGTCGTCGCCGACCTCGGCCCGGGAGAGCTCGAGCGCCGGCGCCCTGATCTGGCGGCGAGCTTTCAGGCCGCGGTCGTCGGCCAGCTCGTCGCCAAGGCCGAGCGGGCGCTCGACGGGGGCCGATGGGAGGCGCTGGCGCTCGGCGGCGGCGTCGCCGCCAACGGGCCGCTGCGCGAGGCGCTCGGCGCCGCCTGCCGCGAGCGCGGCGTCCGGCTCAAGCTGGTGCCGCCCGAGCTCTGCACCGACAACGCGGCGATGATCGGCTCGGCGGCCCGCTTCGCCGATCCCACGCCCTATCCCGACTACCTCGGCTGGGACGCGGCGGCCCGGTGAGCGCGATCAGCGTCGTCACGCTCTACTCGCGACCGGGCTGCCACCTCTGCGCCGAGGCGCGCGAGCGGCTCGAGCGCTTGCGCGAGCGCGGCGCCCGGTTCGAGCTGCGCGAGGTCAACATCGAGGACGACGCCGGGCTGCACCGGCGCATGCTCGAGCTGATCCCCGTCGTCGAGGTCGATGGCGAGCGCGCCTGCGAGCTGCTGCTCGACGAGGGCGCGGTGCTGGCCCGGACCGGTACGTTGTCAGCGTGAGCGCCGGCAGATCAGCTTCCATGCGGGCGCGTGCCGGCGATCGGGCCCGCCCGGCGCCGCAGCGCGTCGATGGGTCCGGCGAGCGACTCTCGATCGGCGTCGCCGCGCGGCTGTCGCGCTACCTGCAGGTGCTGATCCAGGCCCGAAAGATGGGGCGGGAGACGATCAGCTCGCAGGAGCTCGCCTCCTGGACCCACGTCAACTCGACCCAGATCCGCCGTGACCTCTCGGGCTTCGGCAAGTTCGGCAAGCGCGGCGTCGGCTACGGCGTCGACTCGCTGGTCGCCGAGATCCGCAAGATCCTGCGGACGTCGGGCCAGCACAACATCGCCCTGTTCGGGGCCGGCAACCTCGGCCAGGCGATCGCCTCCTCCGACGTCTTCGCCGACCACGGGTTCACGATCGTCTCGATCTTCGACACCGCGCCGAAGCTGATCGGCAAGCGCGTTGGCGACGTGCCGGTCCGCTCGATCGACGACCTCGAGCGCGTCGTTGCCGAGCAGGAGATCGTCGTCGGCGTGCTGGCGGTGCCCGCCGAGGCCGCCCAGGAGGTCGCCGACCGGCTCGTCGAGGCCGGCGTGCGGGTGATCTTCAACTACTCCGAGCGGTTGCTCGAGGTCCCGCCCGAGGTCACCGTCCACACCTCGAGCCCGGCCGTCGACCTGCTCTACGCCCTCTACTTCTATCTCGCCTAGACCGATCCGCTGAGCTCCCGATGACTGCGGCTCGCGACCAGAGCCTCGACCTCGACCTCGCCCGTCAGCGCTTCGACGAGGCGATCGATTTCACCTGCGCGCTCGAGGAGGAGTTCGCGATCCTCGACCCGGCGACGCTCGACCTCGCCCATGGCTTCGAGCGGCTCCGCGACGCCGCCGCCGCGACGCCGGCGCTGGCCGAGTCGGTGCGCGGCGAGCTGATCGACACCGAGATCGAGATCCGCTCCGGCCGCTCGGAGACGTTCGCCGAGCTCGCCGGCAAGCAGCGCGATCGCCGCCGCGAGCTGTTCGCGCTGGCGGCCGCGCACGGCTTCGAGCTCGGCTCGACCGGCACCCATCCCTGGGCCGGCTACCTCGATCAGAAGATCATCGACACCGACCACTACAGCCGGCTCCACGACGAGCTCGGCTACGTCGCCGAGCGCAACAACACCTGGAGCCTGCACGCCCACGTCGGCGTCCGCGGCGCCGACCGCGCGATCGCCGTCTGCGACGGTCTGCGCAACCACCTGCCGACGCTGCTGGCGCTGTCGGCCTCCTCGCCGTTCCTCGACGGTCGCGACACCGGGCTCGCCTCGGTCCGGTCCCAGATCTTCACCCGCAGCTTCCCGCGCTGCGGCATCCACGACCCGTTCGGCGACTGGCGGGCCTACGCGGCGTTCGTCGACCTGCTCGAGCGGACGAGCTCGGTGATCGAGTCGACCCAGCTGTGGTGGAGCGTGCGCCCCCACCACAGCTTCGGCACCGTCGAGGTGCGGATCTGCGACGCGCAGGAGGACGGCGAGGCGTCGCTGGCGCTCGGCGGCCTGATGGTCGCCTGCGTCGCCCAGGCCGCGGCCGACTACGACGACGGCGTGCTGGCACCGCCGCTGCGCGCGCGCGAGCTCGAGGAGAACCTCTGGCGGGCGATCCGCTACGGGCTCGACGGCCGGATGATCGACTTCGATGCCGGCGCCGAGATCGAGACGACCGAGGCGGTCGAGCGGCTGGTCGCATGGACGGCGCCGGCGCGCGCGGCGCTGGCGCTGCCCGAGCCCGCGCCGGGCCGAAACGACGCCCAGCGGGCCCGCGACCGGATCGCCGAGGGGGCCTCGATCGAGCGCTGCTACCGGGAGTCGGTCGAGCGCACGCGGCGGACCTTCGCCGGCGCCGCGATCATCTAGGCTCCGCGGTGATGAGCGAGGAGAGCACGCCGCCGCCGGGGCAAGGGGACGAGCCGCTGACGCCCGAGCAGGAGCGGATGCTGGCCGAGATGGAGGAGCAGATGCGGCGCCTGCGCGTCCAGGACCTGCTCGCGCAGAGCGTCGTCAGCATCCTCAACCTCGCGGCGCGGCGGATCAGCAAGGAGGACGAGCGCGACCTCGAGCAGGCCAAGGTCGGGATCGATGCCGTCCGCGCGATCGCCGACCTGCTCGAGCCCGAGCCGCAGCGCGAGGTCAAGAACGCGCTCGCGCAGCTACAGATGCTCTACGCGCGGGCGGCCGGCGAGCCCGGCGCCGGCGACGCCGGGCCGGCGGCCGGCGAGGAGCCGCCCGCGGCCGCGGCGGACGAGGGCCCGAAGCGGCCGCCGCCGGGGCTCTGGATTCCGGGCCAGGACTGAGCCCGGCGCCGCCGCCGGGGGCGGGTCGAGCGGCCTCCATCCGGGCGCTGTAGATACACTGCGCCCGCTTTTCGAGCCGCTCCCGCCTACGTCCGGGGGGCGGCTTTCCGTGTGAATCGACCCGAACGCACCCAACGGAGGGACCTGAAAGTTGACTGACTTCCTGACCGACCACGGCGTGATCGTCGCGCTCGTCTGCGCCGCCGCCGCGGTCGTCTACGGCCTGATCGTGACCCGGCGCCTGCTCACGCTGCCGGCCGGCAACGACCGCATGCAGGAGATCTCGGGCGCCGTCCAGGAGGGCGCCGCCGCCTACCTGCGCCGCCAGTACACGATCATCGGCTACGTCGCGATCCCGCTGGCGATCGCGATCTGGCTCGTCACCGGCAGCGTCACGACCGGGATCGGCTTCGTCATCGGCGGCATCCTCTCCGGCTCCGCCGGCTTCATCGGCATGAACGTCTCGGTGCGCGCGAACACGCGCGTCGCCGAGGCCGCCCGCGGCGGCATCTCGCCGGCGCTCGACGCCGCGTTCAAGGGCGGCTCGGTGACCGGCCTGCTCGTCGTCGGCCTGGCGCTGCTCGGCGTCGCCGGCTACTTCGGGATCCTGACGCTGGCGGGTCAGAGCGACAAGGAGGCGATCGACGCGCTCGTCGGCCTCGGCTTCGGCGGCTCGCTGATCTCGGTCTTCGCCCGGCTCGGCGGCGGCATCTTCACCAAGGCGGCCGACGTCGGCGCCGACCTCGTCGGCAAGGTCGAGGCCGGCATCCCCGAGGACGACCCCCGCAACCCGGCGGTGATCGCCGACAACGTCGGCGACAACGTCGGCGACTGCGCTGGCATGGCCGCCGACCTGTTCGAGACCTACGCGGTCACCTCGGTCGCGGTGATGCTGCTCGGCGTCCTCTACTTCGACTCCGGGTTCGCGACCGAGCTCGCGGTCTACCCGCTGATCCTCGGCGGCGTCGCGATCCTCGCCTCGATCATCGGCGCGCTCTCGGTCCGCACCTCGACCGACAACGTCGAGGGCGCCCTCTACAAGGGCCTGATCATCTCCGGCGTGCTCTCGGCGATCGCCTTCTACCCGATCACCAAGTGGCTGATGGAGAGCCCGCTCGACCTCGGCGTCGGTGACCCCGAGAGCGCCCTCGCCAGCGCCAGCGTCGCCGATCTCTGGCTCTGCGGCCTGATCGGGATCGCGGTCACCGCGGGCCTGTTCGTGATCACCGACTACTACACCTCAACCCGGTTCCGGCCCGTGAAGACGATCTCGAAGGCGTCGATCACCGGCCACGCGACCAACATCATCCAGGGCCTCGCGCAGGGCTTCCAGGGGACCGCGGTCCCGGCCCTGATCATCGTCGCCGCGATCTTCGGCGCGAACGAGCTCGCCGGCATCTACGGCATCGCCGTCGCGGTGATGGCACAGCTCTCGCTGACCGGCCTGATCGTCGCCCTCGACGCGTTCGGCCCGATCACCGACAACGCCGGCGGCATCGCCGAGATGGCCGATCTGCCCGAGGAGGTCCGCAACATCACCGATCCGCTCGACGCGGTCGGAAACACGACCAAGGCCGTCACCAAGGGCTACGCGATCGGCTCCGCCGTGCTTGCCGCCCTGGTCCTGTTCGCGGCGTTCAAGATCGAGGCCGAGGAGGAGGCGGGCAAGCTGCTCTTGTTCGACCTGACCAGCCCCGAGGTGCTGATCGGGCTGCTGATCGGCGGCCTGATGACCTACCTGTTCGCGGCGCTCGCGATCGAGGCGGTCGGGCGCGCCGGCGGCGAGGTCGTCGAGCAGGTGCGCCGGCAGTTCAAGCAGCACCCGGGGATCATGGAGGGCACCGAGAAGCCCGACTACGGCGGCACCGTCGGGATCGTCACCGCCGCGGCGCAGCGCGAGATGCTGCTGCCGTCGCTGATCCCGATCGTCGTCCCGGTGCTGGTCGGCATCTGGAGCGCCGAGGCGCTCGGCGGCCTGCTGATCGGCGTGATCGTCGTCGGCTTCTTCGCCGCGGTCTCGATGACCGTCGGCGGCGGCGCCTGGGACAACGCCAAGAAGCTGATCGAGGACGGCGCCTACGGCGGCAAGGGCTCCGAGGCCCACGCCGCCTCGGTCACCGGCGACACCGTCGGCGACCCCTACAAGGACACCGCCGGCCCGGCGATCAACCCGATGATCAAGGTCGCGAACATCGTCGCGATCCTGATCATCCCGATCATCGGCTTCTAGCGGAGCGGCCGGGCATCGCTGCGCGGGCGGCCGAGCAAGGCCGCCCGCGCCGGTTTACGGGTCGCCCGGCCTGCGGCCGCGTCGTCGGGCGGGCTCCCTCGGCGCGTGTGCTGGCGCGACCCTGGCTCACTCCCTCGCTCCGCTGCGGATCGCATCGCCCTGCGCCAAGCGATCCGCAACACCCCGCCCGGCCGGGCGCCGGCCGGGCTCACCCCGACGCCTCCGCTGCACCGGCCCCGGCTCCTCCGCTGCACCGGCCCTGGCTCACTCCCTCGCTCCGCTGCGGATCGCATCGCCCTGCGCCAAGCGATC
>CAZCFA010000012.1:0-8787 GCA_964497825.1 uncultured Conexibacter sp. | reverse complement strand
GGCTCACTCCCTCGCTCCGCTGCGGATCGCATCGCCCTGCGCCAAGCGATCCGCAGCACCTCGCGCCGCCGGGGTGCCGGGCCGGGCTCACCCGACGCCTCCGTTGGCGCGACCCTGGCTCACTCCCTCGCTCCGCTGCGGATCGCATCGCCCTGCGCCAAGCGATCCGCAGCACCTCGCGCCGCCGGGGTGCCGGGCCGGGCTCACCCGACGCCTCCGTTGGCGCGACCCTGGCTCACTCCCTCGCTCCGCTGCGGATCGCATCGCCCTGCGCCAAGCGATCCGCAACACCCCGCCCGGCCGGGCGCCGGCTGGCGGCGGGTTGGGCGCCCCGCGGGGCGACGTAGGGCGGCGCGGCTGCCCTGCGATCATCGCCGGGTGGCCGAGCAGCAGCCGCCGCGCCGCGAGCGAACGCTTTACGAGATCGCCAGCAGCTTCTTCGCCGTCTGCGTGATCATCTTCGCGGTCGTCGGGATCGTCGCCTCCGCGGCCGGGGACGAGGGCGTGGTCTCGCTGCCGTTCGCGATCTCGGTCCTGTTCCTGCTGCTCGGCTGCGGCCGCCTCTATCTCGGCTGGGTCCGCGGCAACGAGGGCGCCGGCGAGCGGGGCGGCGCCGCACGGCCCGGCGAGTCCGAGCGCGCGGCCGACGCGATCCCGGCACGGCCCGCCGCGCCGCGCCGGGCGCCGCGCCGCGGCGACCACTGACCCCGCCCGGGCCGCCTCACGCGCCACCGCGGGCCGCCGTGCGCTCGATCGCAGCCCGCCTCACGCCCGGTCTCCGCGCCGCCTCACGCTCGGCCGGGGTCGCGGCGACGACCGACCCTCCCGTGCTGCCTCGTGCTCGGCCGTGGCGCCGCGGCGACCGCTGACCCCTCGCGGAACCGCCTCACGCTGGCCGGGGCACCGCCCGGTTCAGCCCGCGCCGCGGCGACCGCTGACCCTTTCCGGCCGGCTCACGCTCGGCCGCGGCACCGCCCAGACCGTTGGTGCCGCGGCGACCGCTGATCCCGCGCGGAGCCGCCTGAGGTTCGATCTATAGTCGCCGCCGCATGGCGGACCGGGTTCCCCGCGACCAATCGCTCGAGCGCGTTCACGGCGTCGGCCCGCTGTTCAGCGCCGCCTACGGCAACGTCGGCTCGTCGATCTACTACGCGCTCGGCGTCGTCGCCGCCTTCGCGCTCGGGCTGACCCCGATCGCGTTCATGGTCTCGGGGCTGATCTTCATCTGCACCGCCGCAACCTACGTCGAGGGGACGGTGATGCACCCGGAGGCCGGCGGCTCGGCGAGCTTCGCCCGACGCGCCTTCAACGAGCTCGTCAGCTTCGTCGCCGGCTGGGGGCAGATGCTCAACTACATCATCACGGTCGCGATCTCGGCCTTCTTCGTGCCCCACTACCTCGGCGTCTTCTGGGAGCCGCTGCGCGAGAGTCCCGGCGACATCATCGGCTCGATCGTGCTGATCGCGGCGCTGGCCGCGCTCAACGTCAAGGGCACGCAGGAGTCGTCGCGGCTCAACCTGATCCTCGCGATCGGCGACATCGCGACCCAGGTGCTGCTCGCGATCGTCGGCCTCGCGCTCGTCTTCAGCCCCGACACGCTGATCGGCAACGTCGACCTCGGCGTCGCCCCGAGCTGGGGCGACTTCGCGCTCGGGATCGCGCTCGGGATGATCGCCTACACCGGGATCGAGACGATCTCGAACATGTCGGAGGAGGCGAAGGACCCGGAGCGCACGGTGCCGCGCGGGGCCGGGCTCGTGATCCTCGCGGTGATCGGGCTCTACGCGCTGCTGCCGATGATCGCGCTCTCGGCGATGCCGGTCACGAACGGCCCCGACGGCTACACGACGACGCTCGGGACGACCTACGCCGGCGACCCGGTGCTCGGCATCGTCGAGAACCTCGGCCTCGGCGCCGGGATCACCGACGTGCTGCGCGTCTACGTCGGCGTGCTCGCGGCGGTGATCCTGGTGATCGCGACCAACGCCGGGATGATCGGCGTCTCGCGGCTGACCTTCTCGATGGGCCAGCACCGCCAGCTGCCCGAGCGGCTGCGCCAGGTCCATCCCCGCTTCCGGACCCCGCACGTCGCGATCATCACCTTCTCGGTGATCGCCGCGATCGCGATCCTGCCCGGCGAGGAGGAGCTGCTGGCGACGATGTACTCGTTCGGCGCGATGCTCTCGTTCACGATCGCCCACGCCGCGATCATCTGGCTGCGGCGCCGCGATCCCGGCGAGCGCCGGTGGAGGCCGCCGGGGAACGTCCGCATCGCCGGCGTCGAGGTGCCGCCGACGGCGGTCCTCGGCGGCCTCGGAACGCTCGGCGCCTGGATCGTTGTGATGGCGATGAACCCGGTGACGATGGCGGTCGGGCTCGGCTGGATGACGCTCGGCCTCATCGTCTACCTCGGCTACCGGCGGCGCCACGCGCTGCCGGTCACCGAGACGGTCAAGGTCGTGCTGCCGGAGCCGCTCGACGTCGAGGAGGTCGAGTTCGAGTCGATCCTCGTCACCTTCGAGGACGACTCGTTCTCGGAGCTGACCGTCGCCACCGCGGTCCGGCTGGCATCGCGCAAGCGCCGCGGCATCCACGTGATCTCGCTGCTCAACGTGCCCGCCCACCTGCCGCTCAACGCGCCGCTGCCGCGGCAGCAGGAGCGGGCGCAGTCGAAGATCGAGCGCGCGAAGCTGATCGGCGGCCAGCGCGTGACCGGGCGCGTGCAGCGGATCCGCCCCGGCCAGGCGCCGCAGGCGATCATCGCCGAGGCGAAGTCGATCAACGCGACGGCGATCGTCATGCAGCTCACCTACCGGGGACGCACGCCGCTGTACGGCAAGACGCTGCAGGGCGTCCTCGGCAACCGTCCCTGTCGCGTCCTCGTCGCCGCCGACCCGACCAACGGCAACGAGGCACCACCGCCGGCGGCGAAGCGCGCCGTCCCCGCCTGAGCGCGAGGCGGCGGCCGGGCGGCCACGGCTCCGCGATCGGCCCGCGCGGCGCGCTTGGCGGATCGCCGCCGCCGCGGCGGCCAAGCCGGCCGGCGCCGCGGGCGACCCGGGCCGCGGCCGCTACCCGGCGCCGGCCGCGCCGCCGGAGGTCGGCCCTACAATCGCCGCCGATGTCCACGTCGAAGGGAGCGACGCGCCTGCTCTCGCCGTTGATCGCGGTGCTCGGGGTGGCGATCGTCGTCCGCACCGTCGCCGCCGGCGGCGGCGCCGCCTCCGCCGGGGTGCTGCTCGGTGCCGTGTTCGTCGCGATCGGGCTCGGACGGCTCTACCTCTCGCATCGCGCCACGGGCAACGGCAGTTGAGCGAGCGGCGCGTTGGCAGGCCGCCGCTCGGCCGTCGCTTCTTCGGCGTCCCGTGGCTGTGGGCGGTCGCCCACTCGGCGGTCGCGTTCTCGGTCTACTACGCGCTCGGGGTGGTCGCCGACAACGGCCTGGCGATGACCCCGGTGGTCTTCGCGATCGCCGGCCTCGTCTACGTGCTGACGACGATGACCTACGTCGAGAGCGGGGCGATGTTCAACGAGGCCGGCGGTTCGAACACGCTGGCCCGCCACGCGTTCAACGAGCTCGTCTCGTTCATCGCCGGCTGGGCGATCCTGATCGACTACGTGATCGTGATCGCGCTCGCCGCGGTCACCGTGCCGCACTATCTGGCGCCGATCTCGGCCGACCTCGGCGACGGCGCCGGCGAGGTCGCGATCGCGATCGCCGTCGTCGCCTTCGTCGCCGCGGTCAACCTCGTCGGCTACACCGGCAGCCGGCGCCAGGGGCTGTTGGTCGCGCTGACGGCGTCCGACCTGCTGCTTCAGGTCCTGTTGATCGCGGTCGGGCTCGCGGTCGTCTGGGACCCCGCGGCGCTGACCGCCCAGCTCGACCTGTTCACGTCGCCGTCGCTACGCGACCTCGCCTACGCGCTGGTGATCTCGATGGTCGCGCTGGCCGGGATCGAGGCCGCCTCCGACCTCGCCCCCGATCTCGCCTGGCGCCGCGACGACCTCCGCAAGGTGTTGCGCGCCGGCAGCATCGTCGTGCCGCTGGTCTACGTCGGGATGGCGGTCGTGGCGCTGATGGCGCTGCCGGTCGTCGCCGGGCCCGACGGCCCCGCGACGGCGCTGGCGACGACCTGGGAGGACGCGCCGGTGCTCGGGATCGTCTCCGCCTTCGAACCGGGGTGGCTGTCCGAGCTGGCGAAGTGGTCGGTGGTCGCGATCGCGCCGCTGGTGCTGATCTTCGCCGCCAACGCGACGATGCTCGGCCTCTCCCGCCACGTCTACGTGCTGGCGACGAACCGCCAGATCCCGAGCTGGCTCGGCAAGCTCGGCAAGCGGCGCTCGACGCCGTTCGTGGCGATCATCGCCGCCGCCGTGGTCGCCGCCGGGCTGGTCGTTCCCGGCGACATCGAGCTGCTGGCCGGCGTCTTCGCCTTCGGGGCGATGGTGGCGATCTCGATCGCGCACGCCTCGCTGATCCGGCTCCGCTACACCGATCCCGATCGCGACCGGCCCTACGCGGTCCCGTTCGCGGTCCCGTTCCGCGGCGGCGCGGTGCCGTTGCCGGCGCTCGCCGCGCTGCTGCTCGCCGCCGTCGGCATCGTCGCGATCCTCTACCTGCACGCCGGCGCGCTGTTCGTCGGCGGCGGCTGGATGCTGTTCGGCGTCGTCGCCTACGTCGTCTACCGGCGCCTGATCGAGCGGATCTCGCTGACCGAGCGCGTGACGGTGCCCGAGCAGGCGCTGCGCAAGCAGGCCCCCGACGTCGAGCTGACAAGCGTGCTGGTGCCGGTCTTCGGCAAGGGCCTCGACGACGAGATCGTCTCGACGGCCGGCCGGCTCGCCGAGTCCGACCCGCTGCCCGGGGAGAGCCGGCCGCGGCTCGAGTTCCTCTACGTGATCAGGCTGCCGCTGACGGTCCCGCTCGAGGCGCCGCCGCCGCCCGAGCGCGTCGCCCACGCCGACGCGGCGCTGGCCCGGGCGCTCGAGATCGCCGAGGAGTACCCGGCGGTCGAGTCGCACGGGGGCTGGCTGCCGGCGCGCGACGTCGGCGAGGCGATCGTCGCCGAGGCGTCGCGGCGCGGCGTCGAGGCGATCATCGTCGGCGGCGAGCCGCCGAACCGGATCCGCGGCGGCGCCGTGCTCGGCGGCGTCCGCGGCGCCCGGCCGGCCGAGGTCGGGCCGATCACCGAGTACGTCCTGCGCAACGCGCCCTGCCGGGTGCTGCTGACGGCGCCGCCCGAGACCGAGCCGGAGCCGGCCGGGTCCGCGTCCGGCCCCGCGAGCTAGCATCGCCGCCGTGAAGATCCTGATCGTTGGTTGCGGGCGGGTCGGCGCGAGCCTCGCCACGACGATGCTCGCCGACGGGCACGAGGTCTCCTGCCTCGACGAGGACCCCGACTCCCACGCCCGGCTCGAGCTCGGCCTCGACTCCTCCTGGGAGGACGCGGGGGGCCAGTTCACGGTCGGCACCGGCCTCGAGATCGACGCGCTGCTGACCGCCGGGATCGAGGACGCCGACGTGTTCGTCGCCTCGACCAACGGCGACAACACCAACATCGTGATCGCCCAGATCGCGCAGCGCCGGTTCGAGGTCGAGACCGTGCTCGCCCGGATCCTCGACCCGTACCGGGCCGAGTGGTACGAGGGCCAGGGGCTGCACACGATCTGCCCGACGCGGGTCGCGATCGAGATGCTGGCCTCCGATCTGCGGGGCATCGCCGGCGCCCGCGGGGAGGGGCCGGGCGGCGATGGCTAGCTCCGACTACATGCTGATCGCCGGCGCCGGCAAGGTCGGCTGGAACCTGACCCGGGAGCTGATCGAGGGCGGTCACGAGGTGACGCTGATCGAGAGCGACCGCGAGCGCTACCTGACGGTCGAGCAGGAGCTCGAGCACCGGGTGCTCTACGGCGACGCCTCCGAGCTGTGGGTGCTCGAGCGGGCCGGGATCGAGCGCGCGGCGATGGTGATCGCGGTCACCGGCGACGACGAGGACAACCTCCTGATCTGCCAGGTCGCCAAGGACAAGTACGAGGTCGACCGGGTGATCGCCCGGGTCAACAACCCGCGCAACCGCCAGCACTTCGAGCTGCTCGGGGTCAAGCCCTACGTCTCCGCCACCGATCTGATCCTGCGCCTGATCGAGCGCGAGGTGCCGCGTTACGGGCTCGTCCACCTGCTCGATCTCGCCGAGGCGAAGATCGAGATCATCGACCTGCTGATCAGCGAGGAGGCGAGCGTCGTCGGCCGGCGGATCGGCGACCTGGAGATGCCGCGGAGCAGCCTCCTGATCACGATCGTGCGCGAAGGCAGCGGCTTCGTCCCGACCGCCGATACGGTGCTGCGCGGCGGCGACGAGATCCTCGCCGTGCTCGATCCGGCGATCGAGGACGAGCTCACCGCCTACTTCGGGCTCGACACCGGCAACGGCGGCGCGGCCAACGGCGCCCCGGAGTGATCGCGTTTGCATCCGCCCCCGGGCGGGAAACGAGGTAGCGAATGGCCGACCGCGACGTTGATCACCTGCTGATCGGGGGCTTTGCCGCCGGCCATTGCGCGGCGGCCCTGCGCAAGGGCGACGCCGAGGCCTCGATCCTGCTCGCCGGCCGCGAGAGCGAGCCGCCCTACGAGCGGCCGCCGCTGTCGAAGGAGTACCTGCGCGGCGAGGCCGATCGCGCCGCCGCCTACGTCCACGAGCCGGCCTGGTACGAGGACAACGGCGTCGAGCTTCTGACCGGCACCAGCGTCGTCGGCCTCGATCCGGCGGCGCGGACGGCGACGCTGCAGAGCGGCGAGGTCGTCGGCTTCGGCAAGGCGCTGCTCGCAACCGGCGCTACGGTCAACATCCTCAGCGCCGACGGCGCCGCGCTCGAGGGCATCCACTACCTGCGCGCCTTCGGCAACTCCGACTCGATTCGCGACGACGTCGCCGAGGCCGAGAGCGTCGCGATCGTCGGCGGCAGCTTCATCGGCGTCGAGGTCGCCGCGTCGCTGACCGCGATCGGCAAGCGCTGCACGATCGTGATGATCGAGGACGTCGCCCTCTCCGGCGTCTTCGGCGAGGAGGTCGGCCGCTACTTCCACGACCTGCTGGTCGAGCGCGGGGTGACGATCCGCGGCGGCGAGCGGCTCGCCGCGTTCGAGGGCGACGAGCGCGTCAGCAAGCTGCTGACCGAGAGCGGGCTCGAGGTCGACTGCGACGCGGTCGTGGTCGGCGCCGGAGTCCGCCCCGACACCACGCTCGCCCAGCGGGCCGGGCTCGAGGTCGATAACGGCATCATCTGCGACGCCGGGCTCGAGACCTCGGCCGAGGGCATCTTCGCCGCCGGCGACTGCTGCAGCTTCGAGAGCGAGATCCACGGGCGCCGGCTGCGGGTCGAGCACTGGGACGTCGCCTTCAACCAGGGTGCCCACGCGGCCCGGGCGATGCTCGGTTCGAAGCAGCCCTACCGCGTCGTCCCCTACTTCTTCAGCGACCTCGCCGACTGGTCCTCGCTCGAGTACGTCGGCCCCGCCCGCGACTGGGACGAGCTGATCTGGCGCGGCGATCGCGAGGCGGACGAGTTCTCGGCCTTCTACATCGCCGATGACCGGGTCGCCGCGGCGCTGTCGGTCGGCCGCTCGGCCGATCTGCAGCACGCCCGCCGCCTGATCGAGTCCGGCGCCGCGCTCGGCGCCGACGGCCGGGCGGCGATCGCCGACGCCGACGCCGACCTCGATCAGCTCGGCTGATCCCGCTACCCTTGACGGGGTCGCGGAATCCGACCGCGACGCACCGGTGGGGACTGGTGTAACGGCAACACGCCTGCCTCTGGAGCAGGTATTCGGGGTTCGAATCCCTGGTCCCCAGCTTTGATGTAACCGGGGTCTCGTTCGTTCGTCCAGGCGCGGGCCCCGGCGCCGGCGCCGCTCGTCGCCGCGATCGCGACCGCCGCCGACCGCGACGCGACCGCCCCGCGCCGGCCCGATCCCGCGCTCAGCTCGCGCGGCCGGCCGCGGCCGCGGCCGCGAGGACCGGGCCGAGCCCCGGCCGACTGCGCTTTTCTCCCGCTCCGGGGTCTAATCTGAGCGCGAATGGGGAACGCGGATACATCGATCCTCACGCGCTTGGCCGGCGCCGTCCTGGCGCTGGGATGCGCGCTCGCGCTCGCGTCCTGCGGCGGCGACGACGCACCGGTCGAGCCGGTCTCGAGCACGACCACCACCACAACCGGCGGCGCCCTATCCCAGGCCGACTTCATCGCCGACGCCGACCCGCGCTGCGCCGAGGCGAACGCGGCGATCGCCAACCTCGGCGACGATTCGACCGCGATCTCGCAGCAGCGCTCGATCACGCAGGGGCTGCTCGACGATCTGCGGGCGATCGGCGACGGCGACGATCCCGACGGCTCGCTGGACGACTACTACGCGGCGCTCAAGGACGAGATCAGGGTCCTCAAGCAGCAGGAGACGGCGACCAACGAGGGCGACGCGACGACCGTCAGCTCGCTCCAGGCCGAGCTCGACGCGGCCGAGGCCGACGCCGAGGCGGCGGCCGAGCAGTACGGGTTCGAGGACTGCGGCGGCTCGGCGACGGCGCTGCCCGGCGATGACACCACCCCCGAGCCTCCGGCGACGACGACCACGCCGGCCCCGGTCACCCCGGCCCCGACTCCGACGCCGGCCCCGGCGCCTCCGGCCGCCCCCGGCGGGACCGGGGGAGGGACGCCGGTGACGCCGACCCCGCCGCCGACCCCGGCGCCGCCGAGTGGCGGCGGCGGCTCCGGCGGCTCCGGCGGCGTCGCGCC
>CAZCFA010000011.1:42761-49060 GCA_964497825.1 uncultured Conexibacter sp. | reverse complement strand
GATCGCGATGCTGCTGCTCGGGCGCCACTACGGCTACGCCGACGCCGGCGAGGAGCCGGGCCCGCCGCCGATCCCGGGCCGCGGGTGATCGCCGCCAGGGCCCGCTGACCTACCTCGCCGGCAGCTTCGTTCGCGTCGACGGCCCGCACAGGTCGTCGGGTGGACCGGACCCGCCCGTAGCCGCCATCGCCCCCGGGAGCCCGCTTCCACGCGGGTAGACCGGCTGCGAGGGCGGGTGGCTAGGCGCTGCCGTCGCCGAGCGGCGCGCGAGCGGCCGGCGCCGGCCGCCCGCGGGGGTTGAGCTGGCCCGCGGTGGCGACCGCCCACAGCATCGCCACCCAGCTCAGGGTGGCGACGGCGATGTGGATCCAGACGAGGCCGGCCGGCAGCTGCAGCAGCCACTGCGCGCCGCCGATCACCGCCTGCAGCGCGAGCAGCGCGATCACCACCGTGAGCGGCCGGACGGCGCGGTCGTCGCCGCCCTCGCGGCGGAGGATGAAGACGGTGGCGATCGCGGCGAGGCCGAAGATCGCGGCGATCGCGGCGTGGCGTTCGACGACCCACTGCAGGGTGTCGGCGCCGCGGAAGTCGAAGCGGTGAACGAGCTGGCCGTCGTGATCGCCGGGGTGCGGTCCCGAGGCGGTGCTGATCGTGCCGGCGAGGATCGTCAGCTGACCGAGCGGGATCAGGCAGCGGACCGTCCAGACGCCGAGGTGGTCGTCGGAGAAGCGGCGCTCGCCGGGCTCGTAGCGCGAGCACCAGGCGAGCGCGAAGGCGGCGTCGAGCAGCATCATCGAGAGGATGAAGTGCATCATCACCAGCCCCGGCGCGAGATCGAACTCGACCACGAGCGCGCCGAGGATCGCCTGGGCGATCACCCCGAGCGGCAGCAGCAGCGCGAAGATCGCCAGGTGCGCACGGAACGGGCGGCGGAGGAAGACGAGGGCGCTGGCGGCGATCACCGTGATCCCGACGAACGCCGTGAACATCCGGTTGCCGAACTCGATGATCGCGTTGAGGTCGGCGGCCGCGTAGACCTGGTTGTCGTAGCACTTCGGCCAGGTCGGGCAGCCGAGGCCGGAGCCGGTGAGCCGGACGGCGGCGCCGGTCAGCACGATCATCATCAGCGAGCCGAGCGCGATCGCGGCGATCACGAAGTAGGCCTGGCGCGAGAGCGTCAGGCCGCGGAGGCGCTCGATTGCGACGGCCGGCGACAAGGGCTCGAAAAAGTACCGAGGCGCCGAGCTCGGCGGCGCGGTCCGGGCGCTTTCCCAGGGTGCGCCGTCGCGGTTGGCGGTCGCGGCGCCCCGGGCACCGGTTGATGAGCGATTTGTTAGCAACAACTCATCCAGGTAGGACTTCCTGTAGGCTGCGCGAACCCTGCAACTGGTAAAGCCGAGTCCCGCCTCCCTCAGGAGCGGGAACGGGGGAACCGAGAGTTGGGGCGAATCCTCATAACGAGGAGGCGCGACTCCTTTAGCGCCAGCCCGTCAGCTAACCCCGTAGGCCGACGAAGGAGCCACCAACGTGCAATTTCTCAAGTCGGACCGGAAGCGAGGGTCGGTGGCGATCCTCGTCGCATCGGCCCTCGCCCTCGCCGTCGTCCCGGCCACGGCGCAGGCCGGCAGCGGTGGCATGGGCCCCGACGCCAACGATCCTCCCCCGACCGTCCCCGGCGGCAAGGCGAAGCTGGTCAAGGGCGTCGCCTACGCCCCCACGTCGGCCCCGCGGGCGGTCAAGAAGATCATCGCCGCCGCGAACCGGATCCGCAACAAGCCCTACATCTACGGCGGCGGCCACGGCAGCTTCAGGGACAAGGGCTACGACTGCTCCGGCGCCGTCTCCTTCGCGCTGCACGGCGCCCACCTGCTGAAGACGCCGCTGGACTCGCGCGGCCTCGCCCGGTGGGGCCGCCGCGGCGCCGGCAAGTGGGTCAGCGTCTACGGCGCCCCCAGCCACGCCTACATGGTCGTCGCCGGGCTGCGCTTCGACACCTCGATGACGCCCGGCAACGGACCCGGCTGGAGCAGGTCGATGCGCTCGACCACGGAGCGCTACAAGGTTCGCCACCCCAAGGGCCTGTAGCCCTCCGGAGCGGCCGCTGATCCGAAGCGGCCGCCCTCCGCCGGCCGACCGGGGCGCCGTCGTGACCGTGCGCCGGTCACGAGCCCGGCGCGACCGGTGCGTCACACTTGCCTGCCCTTGTCGGAGCCGAGCGTCGAGATCACCGAGTACACGGACCCGAGCTGTCCGTGGGCGTACAGCGCCGAGCCGTTCCGGCACCGGATCGGCTGGCTCTACGAGGGCAACGTGAGCTGGGAGCCGCGGATGGTCGTGCTCGCCGACAGCGCCGCGACCCAGGCCGAGCGCGGCCTCAGCCCGGAGCGGGTGGCGGAGCTGCAGGCGCGGATCGCGCACGAGCACCGGATGCCGATCGACACCAGGCCGCGGGCCCGCGTTCCCGGCAGCCGCGACGCCTGCCGGGCGGTCGTCGCCGCCCGCGTCCACAGCGACCGGGCGACGACCCGGAAGCTGCTGCGAAGGCTGCGGATCCGCCACTTCTCCGGCGAGCTGCTCGACGAGCCCGCGACGATCGCGGCGGCCGCCGCCGACGCCGGCATCGGTGCCGAGCTCGAGGGCTGGCTCGGCGATCCGGCGGTCGCGGCCGAGCTCAAGGCGGACTGCGAGGCCGCCCGCGCCCCGACCGCGGCCGCGAAGCTGCTCGACCACAAGCTCGCGAACTGGTCGGGGGGCCGCCGCTACAGCTGCCCGAGCTACGAGATCAAGCTGCCCACCGACGGGGTCACGATCGCCGTGCCCGGGTTCCAGCCGTTCGCCGTCTACGACACGATCCTCGCCAACCTCGTCCCCGGCCTCGAGCGCCGCGAGGCCCCGACCTCGGTCGAGGAGGTACTCGCCTGGCGCGGGTTCCCGCTCTCGACCCAGGAGGTGGCGACGGTCTGCGACATTCCGTTCGACGCCGCCCGGGAGCAGCTCGGCCGGGTCGCCACCCAGACGTTCGTCGGCGCCGACGGCTTCTGGGAGCTGCGCGCCTGATGGCGCCGCGCCGGCTCAGGATCGTGCTCGCGCTCGCCGCCGCCGGGCTCCTCGTCCTCGGGCGGCGGCTGCTGCGGACCGCGGCGACGACCGCGCACGGCCGGGCGCGGATCATCGATCCCGGCCGCGACCGCGGGGTCAGCGCCAGCGGCGCGGTCGCCTCGGTGCAGGCGGCCGAGATCGAGGTCGATCGCTCGCTGCTGGAGCGAATCTGGACCCCGGACAGCCTCGAGCTGCTGGCCCGCGGCTACTGGGCGTTCCTGCGCCGGTTCACGCTCGGCATCGTCCGCGTCGTCTACGGCGACCGCGATCGAACCGTGACCGCCTTCGGGCGGATCCCGCTGCTCCGCTTCGGGGCGCCGCGCTACGAGGCGGGCGCCGGACGCGGCCGGGTCACCTGGCCGATCGCCTCGGGGCCGCTGGTCGCGCGCGAGGGCCGCGGCAAGGGCCATCTGCGAGTCGCGGTCGAGCGCCGCGAGGACGGCGGCGATCGCGACGACCGGGTCCGGCTGATCGCCCGCGTCGAGGTCGAGAACTTCTACCCGGGCCTGCGCGGCCGCGGCGCCTTCGCCCGCTTCGGCGCCTGGTTCTACGCGCAGACCCAGCTCCGCATCCACGTGATCGTCTGCAACGCCTACCTGCTGTCGCTGCCGACGCTCGACTTCCCCGGCGTCGAGACGACGGCGCTGCCGAGCGAGCTCGGCCGCGACCGCAGCTTCGAGCCGAGCGCCGCGTGAGCGCCGGGCCCGGCCGGCCCACCTTCCTGATCGCCGGCGCCACCGGGGTGATCGGCCGCCGCCTGGCGCGGGCGCTGCTCGCCGACGGAGCCGCGGTGCGGGCGATCGTCCGCGACCGCGATCGTGGCCGCGAGCTGCTCGGACCTGATGTCGAGCTGTTCGTCGCCGATCTGATCGAGGACCCCGATCTCGGAGCCGCGATGGCGGGCGTCGAGCTCGCCTACTTCCTCGTCCACATGCTCGCCGCCGAGGGCTCCTACGCCGAGACCGAGCGCGCCGCGGCGGCGGCGTTCGCGACCGCGGCCGGCGCCGCCGGGGTCGGCCGCACCGTCTACCTCGGCGGGCTCGGCGCCGATCGCGGCGGCTCCCCCCACCTCGACAGCCGCCACCGCACGGCCGAGGTCCTGCGCGAGGTCGGGCCGCCGCTCACCTACTTCCGGGCGGCGATGATCATCTGCCCGGGCAGCGAGTCCTACGAGCTGCTGCGCTCGATCGCGACGCGGCTGCCGGCGCTGCCGGAGACCGGCTGGCTCCAGTCGCGGACCCAGCCGATCGGGGCCCGCGACGTCGTCGCCTACCTGCGCGCGGCGCCGCGGGTGCCGGCCTCGGCCGGGCGCGAGATCGAGATCGGCGGCCCCGACGTGCTCTCCCACCTCGAGGTGATCGCGCGGTTCGCGCGCGAGATCGGCCGGCGGCCGGCGCGGCGGGTGCCGCTGCCCGACGCCGTCGCCAGCCCCGGCATGGTCGCCGCCGGCGCCGCCACCGTGACCGCCGGCAACCCGCGGATCGCACGCGAGCTCGCGCTCGGGCTCGGCGGCGACACGAAGGTCGAGGACCGCTCGGGGGCGGCGCTGTTCGCGATTCGACCGGAGCCGCTCAACGTCGCGATCCAGCGGGCGCTCGACGAGGAGGAGCGCGCCGCCGATGGGTGAGGTCGTGAAGCAGTCGATCGAGATCGAGGCGCCGATCGAGCGTGTCTGGAAGCTGGTCATGGACCCCGAGCGGCTCGGCGAATGGGTGACGATCCACGAGCGCGCCTTCGACCTCCCCGGCGGCGAGCTCGAGCGCGGCAGCACCTTCGGGCAGCGGATGAAGCTGAAGGGGGTGCCGCTGAAGGTGCGCTGGCGGGTGGTCGAGTGCGTGGCCCCGCGGCGGGCGCGCTGGCAGGGCGTCGCCGCGGGCGGCGCCCGGGCCGCGATCGCCTACGACCTCGCAGAGCGCGACGGCGCGACGGTCTTCGACTACGAGAACGAGTTCGAGCTGCCGGCCGGCCGGGTCGGCAAGCTGGCGGCGCGGGCGTTCAACGCGGTCTCGGGCGAGCGCGAGGCGCAGCGGTCGCTGCGGCGGTTGAAGGACCTGCTCGAGGATGGCTGAGCCGCTCGAGGATCGCCGGCTCGAGCTCGTCCGCTGGGCGGAGCTGCCGAGCGGCGTGCGGATCGCCTACGACAGCTTCGGCAGCGCCGGCGACCCGCCGTTGCTCCTGGTGATGGGTCTCGGCATGCAGATGGTCGGCTGGGACGAGCGCTTCTGCGAGCTGCTGGTCGCGCGCGGCTTCCGCGTGATCCGCTTCGACAACCGCGACGTCGGCCTCTCGACCAAGTTCGATGCGGCCGGGCGGCCGCGCATCCTCGCCGGCGCGCTCGGGATCAGCCGCAACGCTCCCTACCGGCTCGCCGACATGGCCGCCGACGCCGCCGGCCTGCTCGACCACCTCGGGATCGGCGCCGCCCACGTCGCCGGCGCCTCGATGGGCGGGATGATCGCCCAGACGCTCGCCGCGTGCCACCCCGAGCGGGTGCGCTCGCTGTGCTCGATCATGTCCGGCCCCGGCGGCCGCCGGCGGGCGACGATGCCGCGGCTCGCCGTCGCCGGCACCCTGCTGGCGCGTCCGCCGCGGGATCGCGAGGCCTACGCCGAGCACGTCGTCGAGCTGTTCGGCCGGATCGGCTCGCCGGGCTATGCGGCCGACCCCGAGCGGCTGCGGCGGCTGGCGCTGATCAGCTACGATCGCTGCTTCAACCCGCTCGGCGGCGCCCGGCAGCTGATGGCGATTCTCGCCTCCGGCGACCGCAGCGCCGAGCTGCGCGCGATCAGCGCGCCGACGCTCTGCATCCACGGCCGCTGCGACCGGCTGCTGCCGCCGGCCGGCGGCGAGCTCGTCGCGGCCGCGATCCCCGCCGCGCGACTCGAGCTGATCGACGGGATGGGCCACGACCTACCGGTGCAGCTGTGGCCCGAGCTCGCCGCGATGATCGCCGAGAACGCCGGCCGGGCGACGCCGCTGTAGGCGGCCGGGCCGCGACGCAGGCGGCCGCGCCGCGCCGCGGCTGAGCCGCCCGGCCAGGTGCCCATGGCCCGCGACGCGGCTGAGCCGCCCGGCCCGGCGCCCATGGCCCGCTCGGCTGCGAGGGCCGGGGGCAGCCGGCCCGCGGCCCCGCGGGTCGGCCTGCGGCGCCCGAGCCCGACGAGCCGCAGATTCCGGCAACGGGAGTGCCGCAATCCGCG
>CAZCFA010000011.1:32199-42661 GCA_964497825.1 uncultured Conexibacter sp. | reverse complement strand
GGGGCAGCCGCGATCCGCGGCGATCCACGGATCGGCGGCGATCCGCGGGACCGGCCGGGCGGCCGACGCGTTGCCGCCGGCCCGCCGGTCGCTACGGAGCCGCGGTCAGCTGACCCGGGTTCGCGCCGATGATCGCCACCAGCGCCGCTTGAACCGTCGCCGTCGGTGCCCACCGCCGCGCGGCTAAGCTGCCCGGCCCCGATGCGCATCGCCCTGGTCAGCTGCGAGCGCCCGCAGGAGCGCGACGAGGACGCCGACTTCCTCGTCCCGGCGCTGCGCCGCCGGGGCGTCGAGGTCGAGCTGCCGGCGTGGAGCGCGGCGGCCGTCGATTGGAGCGGCTACGACCTGGTCAAGCTCAGCACCCCCTGGGACTACCACGAGCGCCCGGACGAGTTCGGCGCCTGGCTGCGCGCGGTCGCCGTGGCCTCGAACCTGCAGAACCCGCTGGCGACCGTCGAGTGGAACCTCGACAAGCGTTACCTGCGCGAGCTCGACGCCGCCGGCGTCGCGACGATCCCGACGATCTGGTCGCAGCCGGGCGCCGAGGACGCCGCGGTCGCCGAGCTCGAGCGGGTCGGCTGGGCCACGATCGTGATCAAGCCGGCGATCGATCTCAACGCGATGAACCTGGTCCGCGTTCCCGCCGACCTGGCCGCGCGGATGCTCGCCAGCTTCAACCGCCCGGTGCTCGTGCAGCCCTATCTGGAGACGATCGAGAGCGCCGGCGAGCTCAGCCTCGTCTACATCGCCGGCAAGCTCAGCCACGCGCTGAGAAAGCTGCCGGCCCGCGGCGACTTCCGGATCCAGCCGCTCTACGGCGGCACCCACGCGCGCGTCGAGCCGAGCGCCGAGCAGGTCGAGGCGGCCGCGCGCGCGGTCGCGCTCGCCCCCGGCGACCCGCTCTACGCGCGCGTCGATCTGATCGCTGACGCCGCCGACCGCCCGCTGGTCGTCGAGCTCGAGCTGATCGAGCCCGCGCTCTACCTCGACGTGCACCCGCCGGCGGCGGTCGCGCTCGCCGACGCGATGCTGGCGCGGGTGGCGCGATGACTCGCAAGGGCGGCCAGCAGCGCGAACGCCCCGCCGTGATCGCGATCATCGATCGCTCGCCGGTGCGTCGCCCGAGCCGCGGCGCCGCCTAGGGACCGGTCGGCGTGGCATCGACGGCACCCGGGCAGGCAGCGAGCGCACCGCTCCCGCTGCAACCGGCCGAACCGCGGCTTGCGGCCCGCCAGCGGCGGGCGCTGATCGCAACCCTGCGGCGGGCCCGCGAGCTTCCCGGCTACGCGGCCGGCCTCGGCGCGACCGGGGCGCAGCTCGACGATCCCTACGCAACGCTGCAGCAACTGCCGGTGCTCGAGCGCAGCGCCGTGCAGGCCGACCCCGCGGCCTTCTGCGACCCGCGCGTGCCGGGGCTCGTGCTGACCTCCTCGGGCAGCACCGGAACGCCGCTCGAGGTTCGCCTCGACCCGCGGACGCGCCGCTCGCGGCAGCGCTGGTTTGCCGCCTTCTTCCTCCGCGGCGGATGGCGGCCGTGGCACCGGTCGCTGAGCTTCAAGGTGGTCTCCGACGATTCCGCCCGGCTCGGATCCGCCCGGCTCGATCGCTCCGTGCTTCGCCGCCGCCGGACGGCATCGGTGCTCGAGCCGGTCGATCGCCAGCTCGAGGCGCTGCGACGCCATGATCCCCAGGTCCTCCATGGGCTCCCCTCGGTCCTCGAGCAGCTCGCGCTCCGGGCCGAGGCGGAGGGCTGGCGACCGACCGACCTGCGGCGGATCTTCAGCGGCTCGGAGGCGCTGACGCCGACGGTCCGCAGGCTGATCGAACGCGTCTTCGCCGCGCCCGTGCGCGACAGCTACGCCGCCGCCGAGGCGATCATCGGCTGGCAGTGCGAGCGGCGCCGCGGCCTTCACGTGCTCGAGGACAGGGTCGTGCTCGAGGTCCTCGACGATTCGGGCCGGCCCGCGGCCCCGGGCGCGCCCGGGCGGGCGGTGATCACGGCGCTCGACAACCCGACGATGCCGCTGGTCCGCTACGCGATCGGCGACATGGCCCTCGCGCCGACCGCCGAGCGCTGCCCCTGCGGGCGTCCCGAGCGCCTCGTCGCGCGGATTCTCGGCCGCCAGGTTCCCTACTTCGACATCGGCGGGTCGAAGCTGTCGCCGTGGGGCGTGATCGCTCGGATGCACGAGCTCGACGCCGTCGGCCAGTTCCAGCTCCTGCAGCGGGCTCCGAACCGGCTGCTGGTCAGGGTCCGGCCGCGGCCCGGCGCCGGACCGGTCGACCGGCGGGCGCTGCAGCGCCTGGTCGCCGAGCAGCTCGGCCCGATGGTCGCGGTCGAGCTCGAGGAGGTGGGCGAGATCGCAGCCCTGGCATCCGGCAAGCAGGCGCCGGCGGTGATCAGCGCGGCCGGCGCTCGTCGATGAACAGCGTCTGCACGGCGCGGCCGATCGGGCCGCGCTCATCGCGCAGCATCGTGTCGGTGATCCCGGCGCCGTGGCGCTCGGGGGAGGTGACCGCGTCGAGGCAGACCCAGTCCCCGGCCGGCATCCGCGAGAGGTGGACCGTGAGGTCGACGTTGATGAACCGGAAGCGGTCGAAGTCGAGCGTCGCGCTGATGCCGTTGCCGGAGTCGGCGGCGATCAGCACGCGCTGCAGCGGCGTCATCTCCTCGCCGGCGAACAGCGGGTAGAGCGGTCGCATCCAGGCCACGGCGGGGCCGGCCGCGATGAACGAGCCGCGGTCGAAGCGGACGTCCATCGCCGTGTGGTAGCCGACCTGCTCGCCGGTCGGGAAGAAGGCGTCGGTCGGCTCGATCTGCTCGGCCGGCCGCGGCGCGCCGATCCGTCCGCTCGGCCGGCCCGCCACGTTCGCCGGCGAGCCCTCCTCGTCGCTGGCCAGGCCGGCCGGCAGCTCGAGCTCGCGGCGCAGCAACCGCCAGGCCCGGGCGCGGACGACGGGCTCGCCGCCGGCCGGCGCCAGCGTCGCCTCGACCATGTCGACACGCCGGCCGGGGCGCGCGATCTCGACCTCGACCCGCAGCGGCGCGATCGGGACCGGCGCCAGGATCTCGTAGCTGACGCGACCGACGTGGCGGTCGCGGGCGCGCTCGCCGATCCCGGGGCAGCGCTCGATCGCCCGCCCGAGCAGCGCCGCCGGGGGGCCGGCGTGCTGGCTCGACCGATCCCAGGGACCGCGGGTCAGCGCGGTTGCCGTGGCCAGCTCGCCGTCGGCGACGAAGAAGGCGGCGGATTCGGTCGGGTTCCCGCTCGCGGCCATGACCGAGGCAGTATTCTGCTCGGGTGCGTTCGACCGCGTCGGCGTCCGCGCGCGGACGGCCCGGTCCCGGCGCGACGCAGCGTGGATAGAGGTATTGGCCGATGGCCGAGGGAACCGAGATCGAGATAGCGCCGCTGCCCTCGCCCGCGGGCCGCGCGCCGCGGCCCGGACCCGAGGCGAGATCTTGTGCTCCGGGGTCGCCCCCCGGGCGTACGCCAAGCTCCTGACCAGGAGAGGATTCGTGGTGGCGGTGTGGGAACGGCACACCGCCGCCCGGTCCTGCCTCGATCCGGAGCCGGCGCGGCGCCGGCGCCGGCCCGCGACCCGGGGACGGCCTGGTCCGAGCGCCGAGTCCGCGCCGGGCCGCCGACCCGGCGCCGTCAGCTCAGGACCGCGGGGGCGCCGTGCTCGACCAGGGCCGCCGGAACGGCGATCGTGCCGTCCTCGCGCTGATGGTTCTCGATGATCGCCAGCAGCGTCCGGCCGACGGCGGTGGCGGTGCCGTTGAGCGTGTTGACCGGCTCCGGCGCCGCGCCAGGCCCGGGCCGGTAGCGGCAGCCGAGCCGCCGGGCCTGGTAGTCGGTCGTGTTCGATGTCGAGGTCAGCTCGCGGTAGCGGTTCTGGCTCGGGATCCAGGCCTCGCAGTCGAACTTGCGGGCGGCCGAGGCGCCGAGGTCGCCGACCGGTATGTCGACGACCCGGTAGGGGATCTCGAGCCCGCTCAGGATCCGCTCCTCGATCGCCAGCAGGCGCTCGTGCTCGGCCGCCGCCGCGGCGGGCTCGACGAACGAGAACATCTCGACCTTGTCGAACTGGTGGACGCGGAAGATCCCGCGCGTGTCCTTGCCGGCGGCGCCGGCCTCGCGGCGGAAGCAGCTGGAGATGCCGGCGTAACGGCGCGGCAGATCGCCGGCCTCGAGGATCTCGTCGGCGTGAAGCGCGGCGAGCGCGACCTCGGAGGTGCCGACCAGGAACAGCTCGTCGCGCTCGACCTCGTAGATCATCTCGCGCTCGCCGGGGAAGAAGCCGGTGCCGAACAACGCCTGCTCGCGCACCAGCACCGGCGGGATCACCGGCTCGAAGCCCTGCTCGGCGACGATCGCGACCGCGTAGCGGATCAGCGCCAGCTCGACGAGCACGAGCCCGCCGAGCAGGTAGGCGAAACGGGATCCGGAGGCGGCGGCCGCCTTCTCGGTCTCGATCAGGCCGAGGGCGCGGCCGAGGTCGAGGTGGTCGCGCGGCTCGAATCCGAACCGCGGGCGCTCGCCGACCTCGCGAAGGACGACGGCGTCGGCGTCGCCGGCGCCATCGGGAGCATCGGGGTCGGGCGGGTTCGGGATCCGGGCGGCGAGCTGATCGCGCTCGCCGACCAGCGCCTCGAGCTCGGCCTCGAGCGCCTTGATCCGGCCGCCGACCTCGCGCATCCGCTCGATCGCCGCGGCGGGATCAGCTCCCTCGCGCTTCGCGGCCCCGATCGCGTCGGAGACCTCGTTGCGCTCGGCCCGCAGGGCCTCGACCCGCGGCAGCAGCTCGCGGCGGCGGCCGTCGAGCTCGAGCAACCGGTCGAGGTCCGCGGCCGCCCCGACGCGCTCGAGCGCGGCCCGGGTGGGCGCCGGGTCCTCACGGATGCGGCGCAGGTCGAGCAGGGCCGGCGGTCCTAGTCGCCGACGTTCTCGTCGCTGCCGGACCCGCCGGTGGGATCACCGGGGATCTGGCTTCCCTCCGAGGAGCCGGAGCCGCCAGAGCCGGCCGCGGGCCGCGGCGACTCCTCGACGTCGGCGCCGGCGTTCTCGGAGAGGAACCGCGCGACCGCGGTGGCCTGATCGCCGACGACGATGTTCTGCGGCATGATCGCGCCGGAGAAGCCGCCGTTGTGGAGCGCGAACATGACGTCGTCGAACTTCTCGCTGCGCTGGTCGAAGTTGGGGCCCTGAACGCGCAGCGTGCGCAGGCCGGAGCCCTCCGTGCCGGCGGCGCTCAGGGTGTGGCAGCCGCCGCAGTGGGTCGCGAAGATCTCGCCACCCTGATCGGCGACGGCATCGCCGGTCGGGGCCGAGACGCTCTCGCTGCCGCAGGCGCCGAGCGCGATCGCCGCGAGCGCGGCCGGGATGATGACGCTGAGGGTGCGCACGCGGGCGGCATCATACTTAGCGCACCGATGGCCGCGCCCGACCGCACCAGCGATGATGACGCGCCGACGCGGGGCGGCACCTTCCGCGCCGCGATGGGCCGGTTCCCGACCGGGGTCACGGTCGTCACCGCGCTCACCGACGCCGGTCCCGCCGGGCTCGCGGCCAACGCCGTCAGCTCGCTCTCGCTCGAGCCGGAGCTGATGCTCGCCTGCCTCGATCGCGGCTCGCGGACCCTGCGCGCGGTCGAGCGGGCGGGCAGGTTCGGGATCAACGTGCTCGGCGCCGGCGATGCCGAGCTGGCGCTGCGGTTCGCGAGCAAGGCGCCGGTCGATGCGAAGTGGCTCGGCGTCGGCTGGAGCGAGCGGGCGGGCGCGCCGCTGCTCGACGCGGCGATCGTCTGGATCGGCTGCGAGCTCGGCGACGTGATCTCCGGCGGCGACCACGTGATCGTCACCGGCGAGGTCGTCGACGTCGCCGAGCGCGACGGCGACCCGCTGGTCTTCCACGCGGGCGCCTACCGGCCGCTGGCCTGAGCGCTCGGGTCGTCCCCTCTCAGCCGAGCGGGCTGGTGAAGTAGGCGCGCAGCGCCAGGCCGAAGATGACGAGCGCGGAGACGGCCATGATCCCGGTCTCGCGGCGGGTGATCGCCAGCGCGACGAGGCGCTGGCGATCGGGCGGCAGCGACTCGAAGTCGAGGCCCTCGGTCTCGTGCTCGGCGGCGACCACGCGCGCCCCCTCGGCGAGCAGCGTGACCACGATCGGCAGCACGCCGTAGAGGTAGTGGAGGCCGTCGGAGGACTCGCGGCCGTCGAGCAGCAGCGCGCCGCCGAGCGCCACCTGGACGACGACGGCGACCTGGGCGACCCGCAGCAGGTACCAGAACCCGACCGAGGGCCGGCGCCGCTGCCAGCACCAACCGCCCCACAGCCCGGCCGCGAGGTTGGTCACAAGGACGGTGATCCCGACGATCAGATGGACGCTCAGCACCGCGCGGTCTATAGCAGGGAGGCGGCGGCGGCCGGGGTCGGGTCGGGCGCGCCGGGGGTATAAGTTCCAAGTTCGAGGCCAGCCGCAACCAGAAGGATCAGACGTGCTCGAGAGCTATCTACCGGTGATCGTCTTCGTCGCCCTCGGCGCGATCGTCGGCGGCGCCTTCACCGTGCTCAACAAGTTCCTCGGCCCGAGCCGTCCGAGCCGGGTCAAGAGCGAGCCCTACGAGTGCGGCCTGCCGAGCGAGGTGACGCGCACGTTCCGCTTCGGCATCAGCTTCTACATGGTCGCGATGCTGTTCATCCTGTTCGACATCGAGGTCGTCTTCCTCTACCCGGTCGGGGTCCTGCTGAAGGGGTCCGACAGCGTCTTCGTGCTGGCCGAGATCATCCTCTTCGTCTCGATCCTGCTCGTCGGGTTCATCTACGTGTGGCGGCGGGGAGCGCTCAATTGGAGGTAGAGCGGACCAAGCTCCGTGACCTGAGCCCGCTCGACCAGCCGCGCTCGCCGGAGCAGCTGCGGGTGCGGCAGATGAAGGCGCGCGAGATGCTGCGCGGCGACCTCGAGGGCCGCGATCTCGATGAGTACGTCGAGTCGCGGGTGCTGACGACGACGCTCGAACGGGCGCAGAACTGGGCCCGCGGCAACTCGCTGTTCCCGGCCACCTTCGGGCTCGCCTGCTGCGCGATCGAGATGATGTCGATGGTCTCGGCCCGCTATGACACGTCGCGGTTCGGGGCCGAGGTGTTCCGTGCCTCGCCGCGCCAGGCCGACATGCTGATCCTCTCGGGCCGGGTCGCGATCAAGATGGTGCCGGTGATCCGCCGCATCTATGACCAGATGCTGGAGCCGAAGTGGGTGCTCTCGATGGGGGCCTGCTCCTCCTCGGGCGGCATGTTCGCCAACTACGCGATCGTCCAGGGCGCCGACAAGTTCCTGCCGGTCGACATCCACATCCCCGGCTGCCCGCCGCGGCCGGAGGCGCTGATCTACGGCATCCTGAAGCTGCAGCGCAAGGTCTTCGAGCGCCCCGACCTGGGCTGGCGCGAACGCTACGCCGCCCACGGCACCGAGGAGGGACAGCGGCGCTGGCAGGCGGGGCCGCTGCCGATCGAGCGCACCGGCGGCGCCCCCGCCGCCGGCATGGTCGCCGGCGATGGCGGCTACGCGGAGTCGGTCCGCAACGAGACCCCGTCGGAGATCGCGGCGCGGATCCCCGAGCCCGAGTACAGCGGCCACGAGTCCGCCGACGCCTACTACCACCCCGATGCCGAGGATCGCGATCCGCCGGGCCCCGACTCCCAGGACGTCCCCAAGACCGACGTGGGCCGCGATGCCTGACGCGCCCGGGCTCGAGCTGATCGCCCAGGAGATCAACGAGCGCCACGACGGCGCCGTCGTCGGCACCTCGTTCGAGCACGAGCAGCCGGCGCTGCTGATCGACCCCGATCGCGTCCGCGAGGTGATCGCCCACCTCAAGGACGCGCCCGGGCACGAGTACCGGTTTCTCGCCAGCCTGCACGGCGCCGACTACCTGCCGGGCGAGCCGCGCTTCGCCGTCCACTACGAGCTGCTCAACATGCCCCGGGTCGAGCGGCTGCGGGTCAAGGCGCTGCTCGACGACCCCGGGCCCGGCGAGCTGCCCGAGCTCGACTCGGTCTGCGAGCTGTTCGGCGGCGCCGAGTTCCCCGAGCGCGAGGTCTACGACTTCTTCGGCATCCGCTTCCGCGGCCACCCCGACCTGCGGCGGATCCTGATGCCCGAGGACTACGTCGGCTGGCCGCAGCGGCGCGACTTCCCGGTCGGCGGCGACCCCGTCATCTTCACCAACACCGAGGCCGCGGTGCCCGGCTGGAGCCGCTGATGGCGACGACGCGGAGCCCGCGCGAGGCCGACACGATCCGCAGGCCCGAGCAGCTCGGGCGCGACGCGATCGGCCGCACCGAGGCGCAGGTGATCGGCACCTCGCCGATCGAGCGCACGGCGCTCGAGCGCGAGGAGGAGCTGTTCACGATCAACATGGGGCCGCACCACCCGGCGACGCACGGGGTGCTGCGGCTTTTGGTCTCGCTCGAGGGCGAGGTCGTGCGCGACCTGAAGCCGGTGATGGGCTACGTCCACACCGGGATCGAGAAGTCGGCCGAGCAGAAGAGCTACTGGAAGGTGATCCCGTTCGTCGAGCGGATGGACTACCTCTCCTACTACTTCAACATGGAGGCGTTCTGCGGCGCCACCGAGCGGCTGCTCGAGCTCGAGGTGCCGTCGCGCGCCGCCTACCTGCGGATCCTCCACCTCGAGCTGAACCGGATCCACTCGCACCTGGTCTGGCTCGGGACGACGGCGCTCGACCTCGGCGCGATCTCGATGTTCTGGTACTGCTTCCGCGAGCGCGACAAGGTCCTCGACCTGTTCGAGATGTCCTCGGGCCAGCGGATGCACACCCGCTACTTCCAGGTCGGCGGCGTGATCGAGGACATCCCGGTCGGCTTCGCCAACCGCGTGCGCGAGTTCTGCGCCGACATGCCGAGCCGGATCGACGAGTACCTCGCGCTGCTCGACCGGAACGAGATCTTCCTACAGCGGACGCGCAACGTCGGCGTCGTGCCCCGCGAGCGGCTGCTGGAGCTCGGCGTGACCGGGCCGCTGCTGCGCGCCGCCGGCGAGCCCTGGGACCTGCGCAAGGTCGGCGACTACCTGCCCTACGGCGACTTCGACTTCAACGTTCCGATCGGCACCGTCGGCGACAACTACGACCGCTACCGCGTCCGCCTCGTCGAGGTGGCGGAGTCAGTGAAGATCGTCGAGCAGGCGATCGAGGGGCTGCCCGAGGGGCCGTGGATCGCCGACGACCGCAAGGTCGCGCTGCCGCCGCGGCACGAGCTCGCGACCTCGATGGAGGCGCTGATCCACCACTTCAAGCTCGTTACCGAGGGCTTCCGGGTCCCGCCGGGCGAGGCCTACTTCCCGATCGAGGGGCCGCGCGGGGAGCTCGGCTGCTTCGTCGTCGCCGACGGCTCGGCGAAGCCGGTGCGGGTGCACATGCGCGACCCCTCGTTCACCAACCTGCAGGCGCTGAAGGACATGTGCGTCGGCGGCTACGTCGCCGACCTGATCGCCAACCTCGCGATGCTCGACCCGATCCTCGGCGGGATCGACCGCTAGATGGCCGCCGGCGACGAGCGCGAGCGCGAGCAGGCGCGGGGAGGGTCGGGCGAGCCGCCCGTGCCCGACTCCCAGAGCCCGGCCGGATCGGATCGCCCCGGCGGCGAGGAGCTGACGGCGGCGACCGGCGGTGCCGGGCCGGCGGAGGCGCGGGCGCACGCCGGCGTCGCCGCGGGCGCCGCGGTCCAGGTGCCAGAGGCGCACGAGGCCGACGTTCCCGACGACATGCGGTCCGAGATCGAGGAGATCATGTCGCGCTATCCCGAGAAGCGCTCGGCCTCGATCCCGGTCCTGTTCCTGATCCAGCGCCGCTACGGCTGGTGCACGCCGGAGGGGATCCGCCAGGGCGCCGCGGCGATGGGCGTGACCGCCGCCTACCTCGAGTCGGTCGCCTCGTTCTACGACCTCTTCCACATGGAGCCGGCCGGGCAGCACCGGGTCCTCGTCTGCACCAACATCTCCTGCTGGATGCGCGGCGGCGACGAGCTGCTGCAGGCGTTCTGCGAGGCGACCGGCGCCGATCCCGAGCACGCCGGCCACGGCGGCGCCCTGAGCGAGGCCGGCGACGTCTACGTCAGCGGCTTCGAGTGCCTCGGCGCCTGCGACCTCGCCCCGATGGCCTCGATCGACGAGCGCTACTACGGGCCGCTCGAAGAGGGCGACGCGGCCGCCGCGATCGCGGCGTTGCGCTCCGGCGGCGAGGTGCTCGCCGACAAGCGGATGGCCGGCCGCCCGGCCGCCGGCGGGGACGGCGGCCCCGAGGACCCGCGGGTCGCCGGCAGCGACGGCGGCTGAGCTGCTCCGCGAGGCGGCGGGCGGCGCTGGCGCTGGCTGAGCTGCCTCGCGGCGTGACACCGAAGCTGACGAAGCTGCCCGCCCCGGGGCGTGGCCCGCGGATC
>CAZCFA010000011.1:23964-32099 GCA_964497825.1 uncultured Conexibacter sp. | reverse complement strand
CGTGGCATCCCCCGGACGTGGCCCGTGGATCCGTCGGAGGTGAGCGGCATCACGGGCCACGGCGCATAGTTCGTGGCATCCCCCGGACGTGGCCCGCGGACCCGTGGGAGGTGAGCAGCATCGCGGGCCAGGTCGCGAGGGCCGTGGCATCCCCCTGGACGTGGCCCGCGGATCGGTCGGAGGTGAGCGGCATCACGGGCCAGCCCCCCAGATGTGAGGGGCGGCCTTCTGATTTTGAGGGGCGGCATTCTGATCGTGGCCCGCACGTTTGTCGGAGGTGGGCTGCCCCGCGGGCCAGGGGCGGCTGCGCCGCGCTCGGGGTTGGATGGAGCGTGGCAAGCGCGGACCGCAACGGCGAGAGCGCCGCGACCGCACGCGAGCGGGAGCACCGGCTCGCCGCGCTCGCCGCCAGGCAGCATCGGGCCGTGAGCGACGAACAGTTGATCGCGATCGGCTTCGGGCCCGGAGCGATCAGATACCGGATCGGTCTTAAGCGCATGCGGCGGATCCATCCCGGGGTCCTGATCGTCGGCCCCGGCCCGCTCAGCCAGGAGAGTCGTTGGCGGGCGGCGCTGCTCGCCTGCCTACCCTCCCCCGCGCTCTCGCACCTCTCCGACGCTGCCGATCGCGGGCTCGCACGGGAGCGCGGGATCGTCCACGTCACGATCCCGCGCCGCTCGACGCGCAGGCTCGAGGGCGTCTGCGTGCATGAGGCTCGCCACCTCGACCCGCTCGATCTGACGCGCTCCGACGACGGCCTGCCGGTGACCGCCCTCCATCGGACGCTGCTCGACCTCGCCGAGACGCTGCCGTTCGACCGCTTCGAGAAGATCTTCGAGGAGGCGGACCGGCGCCAGTGGCTCGACTTTCGGGCGATCCGTGCCTGCATCGCCCGCAACCCCGGCCGACGCGGGCTGAAGCCGCTGACGCTGCTGCTCGATGACTACCTCTCCGCCGCCGAGACCACCAGGGGGATCGGCCGCGACTTCCAGCGGTTCCTCGTCGAGGAGGGATTTCCGCCGCCGCTCACGGAGGCGCTCGTCGACGGCCTCCGCGTCGACTGCTACTGGCCCGATCAACGCTTCGTCGTCGAGCTCGACAGCCGCGGTTACCACCGGCACTGGCGCCAGCATGAGCGCGATCGGGCACGGGACGGGGTTCTGCTGCGCGGCGGTCGGCGCTCGCTGCGCGTGACCCACCGGCGCCTCACGCGGGAGCGCGGGGAGTTGATCGCCGACCTCGCCGCGGTGCTGCCACGTGAGCCGGAGGCAGCCGCGTAGCCGCCGCGGTGCTGCCCCGGGGTCGGAGCCAGCGGTGTAGCCGCCGCGGCGCTGCCCACCGAGCCGGGCAACGGTAGGCAGCGGGGTAGCTACCGCGGCGCTGCCCACCGAGCCGGGGCAACGGTAGGCAGCGGGGTGGCTACCGCGGTGCTGCGGCGCGAGCCCGGGCCGGTGGCTCCTAGGCGACGAGGCCGCTCGGCCGCCGGCTCAGCCCGAGGCCGGGCGCGGCTCGGTGGGCGCGGCCGCGGTGGGCGCCGGGTCGCCGACCTGGGCCTCGGAGCCGTCGAGCGCGATCGTGACCAGCAGCGAGACGACGACGCCGACGATGATCAGCGCGCTCGGCCCGAGGCCGGCCGAGGCCGTCAGCAGCACCGCCAGCACGACCGAGGAGAGCGGCAGCCGGAGGACGGCGACGGTCGCGGCGCCCATGCCGACGGCGACCGCCGGGGTGAGCTCGAATCCGGGCAGCCGCGCCGCCATCAGCCCGGCGGCGGCGCCGAGGAACAGCGCCGGGAAGACGGGGCCGCCGCGGAAGCTGCCGAGCGCGAGCCCGTAGACGAGCCCCTTGACCGCGATCAGCAGCGCCAGCGCGCCCAGCGACCAGCCGGCGGCGCCGCTGACGAGCGGGTCGAGCGCGGTCTCGCCCGAGAACAGCACCTGGTCGGGCCCCTTGTCGGTGATCAGGTCGAAGCCGATCGCAAGCAGCGAGGTGACCAGCGCGATCGCGGGCAGGATCACGAACGGCCGGCGCAGCGCCGGGGCGTCGACGCGGCGGCCGACGCTGAAGATCAGCTTCGTTCCGACCGCGATCGCGGCCGCGAGCGGCACCGTCCAGACGAAATCGACGAACGACGGGCGCGGGAAATGGTCGAGCTGCAGCGGCATGATCGAGATCGTCGCGGTGTCGACCCCGGTCCAGCTGCCCATCCCGGTCGAGACGAGCGAGCCGATGCCGGCGGCGAGCAGCCCGGGAATCAGCACGAGCGTGAGCCGGCGGCGGTCGAGCCCCGCCGCCTCGACCAGCAGCACCGCCGCGACCAGCGGCGAGCCGAACAGGAACGAGATCGAAGCGAACAGTCCCGCGGCGGCGACCAGCGTCTGCGCCGACTCCGGCGCCTCGCGGGCGAGCCGGCGGACCGTCAACAGCCCGATCCCGCCGCCGAGCGCGATCAGCGGCGCCTCGGGGCCGACGACGGCGCCGAGTCCGATCCCGGCCAGCGCCGCGATCATGATCCCGGGCAGCTCGATCGGCTCGCTCGGCGAGGGGTCGAGGCCGTGGACGGGGACGTGGCCGCCGCGGCCGGGCAGCCGCGCCACCGCGTAGGCGACGATCACCGCGCCGACCAGCAGGACCGGCAGCGACCACCAGTCGGGGGTGGTGGAGAAGCCGAGCGCGTCGGGCAGCGATTCGTAGACGCCGTGCTCGATCTCGTGCAGCGCCTCGAGGAAGCCCCAGGCGATCAGCGAGACGACGACGCCGACGACCGCGGCGAGCGCGAGCAGGGCGAGGAACGCGCGGCTGCGGATCAGCTCGGCGGGGTCCGGCCCCTCCTCGCTCGCCGCGACGGCGGGCTCGCCGGCCACGGCCGGATCAGCCCGCGATCCGGGCCCGCCGGCCCGCGGGCCCGGCGCCGGTCAGCACGCCGCCGCGATCGAGCTCGCCGAGCCGCCGGACCGCGGCGCCGCCGTCAAGCGCCGTGCGGGCGCTGCGCCCGAGCGGTGCCGGCACCCGTGCCTCGCCTCGCCCTACGCCTCGGCGGCGTCGAGCGCCGCGATCACTGCCTGGACGGGAATCCGGCCGCTGGCGACGAGCTGGCCTCCGGACCGGCGAACGGCGCTCGCGAACGGCGCCGCCCAGCGGTTCTCGTAGACCAGCAGCGCCGCCGACGTGCCCGGCTCGAGCGCGGTCGCGGCCTGCTCGAGGTCATCGTCGCCGAGCAGCCCCGACGCGGCGCCCTCGAAGGCCCGGAGCTGCTCCGCCGCATCGCCGAGATCCTCGATCTCGACCGCGGCGATGGCGCCGTCCTCGTCCTTGACGATCAGCGCGAAGTCGAGGACCCGGATCAGCCCGCGCTCGACCAGCTCGAGCAGGTGCGGCGCGAGCTCACCGTTGGGCTGACGGCCGGGCCACTCGACGAGGACGTAGTCGATCGGCCCGAGCTCGTCGGCCGCGTCGGCGCTCACACGCCCGCTTCCTGATCGGCGCTGAACTCGATGATGCCCCAGACGACCCAGACGCAGAGGGCGAAGACGCCCAGCGACCACCACGGGTTGCCGGCGCCGATCGAAAACAGCGCCCCGAGCGCGCCGAGGCTGCCGGCGACGACGCCGACGATCCGGCCCCAGGCGTTGCCGGCGAACAGCGAGAAGCCGCCGGTGAGCTGGATCAGGCCGAGGATGATCAGCACCCAGCCGAGCGCGTTCAGGTCGCTGAGCACGAACCGCGTGTCGTTGACGAAGTAGTTGGCGTCGTCGAGCGCCCCGATCCCGTAGATGACGTTGATCGTGCCGACGATCAGCAGCATGATCGCGGCGAAGATGACCCGTCCTGCACCCCTCATCTCGACTCTCCTCTCGCGCGGGAACCGCCCCCGCGAATTGCCTGAGGCCGCCCTTGCGGCCCGCTTGCGGCCAACCATATAGCGAGCGGCGGCCCGATGCCGTATTCGCCCCGCCGGGGCGAGCTCCTCCGCGGGCCGCTCAGTACCCGGTACCGGTCTTGACCTGCTCGCGTTCGCTCTCGGCGGCGCCGCCCTTGCGGTCGAGCGTCTCGCAGGCGGCGGCGATGTCGTCGGCGAGCGTGTTGACCATCGCGTGGCTGAAGTTGAGCTTGACCAGCGCCCGCAGCATCTTCACGTGGTCGGCCTGCGGCGGCATCGTGTAGGCGGGCAGCATCCAGCCGCGCTCGGCCGCCACCTGCCAGGCGATGTCGAACTCATCGAAGCCCTGCTCGCCGGCGAGGTTGAAGGCGACCAGCGGCAGCTGCTCCTCGCCGGCGCCGACCAGGTCGAAGCGGCCCATCTCGGCGAGCCGATCGGCGAGCAGCTTCGCGTTCTCGTGCATCACACCGATCACGTACGCGTAGCCGTCGTGACCGAGGCGACAGAAGTTGAAGTACTGGGCCAGCACCATCGCCGATCCGGTCGAGAAGTTGAGCGTGAACGTCGCGTCGGTCTTGCCGAGGTAGTTCTCGTAGAAGACGAGGTCCTCGGCGAGGTCGGCGCTCTCGCGGAAGATCAGCCAGCCGATCCCCGGGTAGACGCCGCCGAACTTGTGGCCGGAGACGTTGATCGAGCGCACCTGCTCGAGCCGGAAGTCCCACTCCCGGTCGGGGTAGAGGAACGGCCAGACGAAGCCGCCGCTGGCGGCGTCGACGTGCAGCGGCACGTCGAGCCCGCGCTCGCCCTTGAGCCGGACGAGCAGCGCGTTGATGCCCTCGATGTCGTCGGCGTGGCCGGTGAAGGTGGTGCCGAGCACGGCGGCGACGCCGATCGTGTTCTCGTCGACGTGCGGCTCGACGTCCTCGGGCCCGATCGTGAACTTGTCGGGCCGCAGCGGCACGATCCGCGGCTCGACGTCGAAGTAGCGGCAGAACTTCTCCCAGACGACGTGGACGTCGCCGCCGAAGACGAGGTTCGGCCGGCTCGCGTCGTTGCCGGCGGCCTCGCGCCGCTGCCGCCACTTCCACTTCAGCGACAGCGCCCCGAGCATGATCGCCTCCGAGGAGCCCTGGGTGCGGGCCCCGGTCGTCTCGCCGGGGGCGTGGAAGAGATCGGCGAGGATCCGGATACAGCGCTGCTCGATCTCGGCCGTGCGCGGGTACTCGGCGTGGTCGATGAAGTTGCGATGGAGGTTGGTGGCGATGATCCGCTGCGCCTCCGGCTCCATCCAGGTGGTCACGAACGTCGCCAGGTTGCGCTCCGGAATCCCGTCGAGGACGATCTCCTCGGCGATCAGCCGCATCGCGTCGACCGCCGACATCCCCTGCTCCGGCAGCCGGCCGTCGGGCGGGCCCTCGAGCAGGAACCTGTTGCCGAACGTGCGGCCGAAGTCGTCGCTGTCGCTGCTCTGAGGTCCTTGATCCGCGCTCATGCCTCTCTCCTCGCAATAGCTCACGCCGGAGCCGGCGATCGTCGCCGCCAGTATCGCCGACCTTCGCGCCGGGCGGCGAGGCGAGCGGGTTGACGCCGCGGCCATTTTCCTATATACAACTGTTTACTTGTTTATTGGTTCTTTGCTGAAGGGAGCATGAGGATGCAGTCGCAACGGTCGTGGCCCCTGGAGCGGGTCCTGTTCCTGATCGCGGGCACGGTGACCGCGCTCGGCGCGGTGCTGAGCGCGCTCGTCTCGCCGTGGTTCTTGCTGCTGGTCGGCTTCGTCGCCGCCAACCAGCTCGCCTTCGCGGCGGTCCGCGCCTGCGGCGCCTCGATCGTGCTGACCCGCGCCTGCGGATTCCGCAGCGCGACCGGGCCCCGCCGATGAGCCTCGGCCCGATCGGCCGCGCCGGCCTCTGGATGGCCGACCACCGGCGCGCCGTCTTCTCCGGCTGGGCGGCGCTGCTGCTGCTCGCCGCGGTCTTCGCGCCGCGCGTCGAGCACGCGCTCTCGGGGGCGGGCTGGGAGGCGAGCGGCTCGGAGTCGGTCGCGGTCCGCGACGCGATCGACGCCGATTTCGGCGGCCAGTCGAGCTACGCGATCCAGGTCGTCGTCCACTCCGACGCCGCGACGATCGGCAGCCGCGGCTTCGACGCGACCGTGCGGCGCGCGGAGGCGGTCCTCGCCGGCGACGACGCGATCAGCGACGTCGTCCCCCCGTCCCGGGCGGCGACGATCTCCGCCGACGGCCACACCGCGGTGATCGGCGCCGGCGCGGCGCGCGATCCGAACGAGATGGTCGCCGCGGCGACCGACCTGCGGCCGGCGCTCGCCGCCGCCGCCGGGCCCGGGATCGAGGTCGAGCTGACCGGCGCCGCCGGCATGTGGTCGGACTTCAACAGCGCCAACAAGGAGGCGATGCTGAAGTCGGAGCTGATCTCGTGGCCGGTGACGCTGGCGATCCTCGTCGTCGCGTTCGGCTCGCTCGTCGCCGCCGGGCTGCCGCTGCTGCTGACGATCAGCGGCCTGCTGGCGGCGGCCGGGTCGCTGTGGGCGGCGGCGCAGATCCTCGACGTCTCGATCTGGGCGATGAACTTCGCGCTGATGTTCGCGCTGGCGCTCGGGATCGACTACGCGCTGTTCATCGTCCACCGCTTCCGCGGCGCCCTGTTCGGCGCCGGGCTCGAGCCGCGCGAGGCGACCGGGGTGGCGATGGACACCGCCGGCAAGGCGGTCCTGTTCAGCGGCCTCACGGTGCTGATCTCGCTCAGCGCCGTGATGCTGGTGCCGAGCCCGGCGTTCCGCTCGATGAGCCTCGGGATCATGCTCGCGGTGATCTTCGTGCTGGCGGCGTCGATGACGCTGCTGCCGGCGCTGCTCGCCAGGCTCGGCCCCCGCGTCGACCGGCTGGCGCTGCCGTGGGTGCACGGCGGCGAGCACCGCTCGGCGCGCTTCGCCCGCTGGGGCGAGCGGCTCTGGCGGCGGCCGCTCGCCTACGGCGCCGTCGCGATCGTCGCCCTCGCCGGGCTCGCGATCCCGGTGCTGCGGCTCGACACCGGGATGCCCTCGATCAAGGTCGTGCCCACTGACGACTCCTCGCGGATCGGCTACGGGCTGATCCAGGAGGCGTTCGGCGCCGGCGCGCCGGGGACGATGCAGGTGATCGCGCCGGCGTCGCGGGTCGCCGCGACCGAGCGCGCGCTCGGCGCCGATCCCGGCATCGCGCGGGCGCTGCCGGCGCAGCCCGCGGCCGACGGCGAGCGGGCGCTGATCGCCGCCGTGCCGACCGACGATCCCTCCAGCGCCGCCGCCGGGGCGACGATCGAGCGGCTGCGGGCGGAGCTGCCGCCCGGGGTGATGGTCGGCGGCGCCGCGGTCGAGAACCACGACCTCGAGGCAACGTTGCGCGACCGGGCGCCGCTGGTGATCGGCGTCGTCCTCGCGCTCGGCTTCGTGCTGCTGCTCGTCGCCCTGCAGGCGCCGTTGATCGCCGCCGCCGGCGTGCTCACCAACCTGCTGGCGACCGGGGCCGCCTTCGGCGTCGCCACCTGGCTGTTCCAGGACGGCGTCCTCTCGGGGCCGCTCGGGTTCGAGTCGCAGGGCTTCCTCGACGCCTGGGCGCCGGTCTTCTTCTTCGCGATGATCTTCGCGATCTCGATGGACTACACGGTGTTCCTGCTGTCCTCGGCGCGCGAGCACTGGGAGCGCAGCGGCGACCCGCGCGAGGCGATGATCGGCGGCGTCGCCCACTCCGGCCGGGTGATCTTCGCCGCGGCGGCGGTGATGGTCGCGGTGTTCTTCACCTTCGCCCTCTCCGGGCCGCTGCCGCCGAAGGAGATGGGGCTGATCCTCGGGATCGCGGTGCTGCTCGACGCGCTGCTGGTCCGGCTGCTGCTGGTCCCGGTGCTGCTGCGGCTGCTCGGCCGCGCCGCGTGGGCGCTGCCGCGGCCGCTGGCGCGGGTGCTGCCCGACGTCTCCTTCGGCCACGGCCCCGAGCGGCCGCCGGCCGGCGCGGGCGTAGAGTGAGCGTCGTGGCGCTGCCCTCCCCGATCCCCGACCCGATGATCGAGCTGATCGCGGCCCGCTTCCGGTTGCTCGGCGAGCCGATGCGGGTCAAGGCGGTCGACGCGCTGCGCCGCCGCGGCGAGGCGTCGGTCGGCGAGCTCGCGGAGGAGATCGGCACCAGCCAGCAGAACATCTCGCGCCACCTCGGCGCGCTCAGCGCCGGCGGCGTGCTCAGCCGCCGCAAGGACGGCAACCG
>CAZCFA010000011.1:0-23864 GCA_964497825.1 uncultured Conexibacter sp. | reverse complement strand
ATCGACGAGCCCGGGCTGGCCTCGATCGCGACCTACGAGCGGCTCGGCGGCTACCGGGCGCTGCGGAAGGCGTTCAAGGAGATCGAGCCGGGCGATCTCGTCTCCGCGCTCGAGGACTCGGGCCTGCGCGGCCGCGGCGGCGCCGGCTTCTCGATGGGCAAGAAGGCGAGCTTTCTGCCGCGCGGGGAGATGCAGAAGTACCTCTGCTGCAACGCCGACGAGTCCGAGCCGGGGACGTTCAAGGACCGCGAGCTGATGTTCAAGAACCCGCACGGGCTGATCGAGGGCGTCGCGATCGCGGCGATGGCGGCGGGGGCGACGAAGAGCTTCATCTTCATCCGCGGCGAGTACGCTGAGATCGCCGACCGGCTCGACGCCGCCGTCGCCGAGGCCTACGCGGCGGGCTACCTCGGCGAGAACGTCCTCGGCACCGGGATCGACGTCTCGGTCGTCGTCCACCGCGGCGCCGGCGCCTACATCTGCGGCGAGGAGACGGCGCTGCTCGACTCGCTCGAGGGCAAGCGCGGCAACCCGCGGCTGAAGCCGCCGTTCCCGGCGATCCAGGGGCTCTACGGCGGCCCGACGCTGATCAACAACGTCGAGACGCTGATGAACATCCCCGGCGTCGTCAACAACGGCTCCGACTGGTTCAAGAGCTTCGGCACCGAGCAGTCGACCGGGACCAAGGTCGTCTCGGTCTCGGGCTGCGTGCAGCGCCCCGGCAACTACGAGATCGAGCTCGGGATGCGCTCGCGCGACATCATCTACGGCCTCGCCGGCGGCACCCTGCCGGGCCGCGAGCTCAAGGCCTGGTACCCGGGCGGCTCCTCGGCGCCGGTGCTCGGGCCCGAGGAGCTCGACCTCCCCTACTCGTTCGAGGCGATGGCCGACGCGGGCTCGATGCTCGGCTCGGGCGCGATCATCGTCGCCGACGACACGATCTCGATCCCGGCGATGGCGCTGCGGACCGCGCGCTTCTACCACCACGAGTCGTGCGGCAAGTGCACCCCCTGCCGCGAGGGCACCAACTGGACGGTGAAGATGCTCGAGCGGGTCGTCCGCGGCGAGGCGACGCCGATGGACCTCGACATCATCGCCTCGGTCCAGGAGAACATCATCGGCCACTGCCTGTGCGTGCTCGGCGACGCGATGGCGATGCCGGTCGGCTCGATGGTGCGGCGCTGGCGCGACGAGTTCGAGGAGACGATCGCCCGCGCCCGCCAGGCGCCGCCGACGCCGCTCGACACCGACCAGGCGACGCAGCTGCCGGTCCCGATCGGGGTCTAGGAGCCCGCGGCGGCCGCGCGTCCGGGACAGATACGATCGCGAGCGTGAGCCCCGCCCCCGAGCCCAACCCGATCACGATCGTCATCGACGGCGTCGAGATCGCGGCCAGCGAGGGGGCGATGCTGGTCGACGCCGCCAAGCACGGCGACGTCGAGATCCCGGTCTTCTGCTACGAGCCGAAGCTCGGCGATCCGGTCGGCGCCTGCCGGATGTGCCTGGTCGAGATCGAGGGGATGCCGAAGCTGCAGACCGCCTGCTCGACGCCGGTCCGCGACGGGATGGTCGTCTACACCCAGAACGAGCGGGTCCAGGAGGCGCAGAACGGGGTCGTCGAGTTCCTGCTCGTCAACCACCCGCTCGACTGCCCGGTCTGCGACAAGGGCGGCGAGTGCCCGTTGCAGGACATCTCGATGGGCTGGGGCAACGGACGCAGCCGCGTCACCGAGCCGAAGCGCCACTTCGAGAAGCCGATCCCGCTCTCGCCGCTGATCCGGATCGACCGCGAGCGCTGCATCATGTGCTACCGCTGCGTCCGCTTCAGCCAGGAGGTTGCCGAGGACGAGCAGCTGCAGATCCTCGAGCGCGGGTCGCGGAGCTTCATCGGCACCCACGAGGACCGCCCCTACGTCGCCCCGTTCCACGGCAACATCATCGAGCTCTGCCCGGTCGGGGCGCTGACCTCGGAGGCCTACCGCTTCCGCGCCCGGCCCTGGGACATCGAGGACGCGGGCTCGGTCTGCACGCTGTGCCCGGCCCAGTGCAACGTCAAGTTCACGGTCCGCGACGAGCACGTGATCCGCAGCCTCGCCCGCGACAACGCCGAGGTCGACGACGGCTGGCTCTGCGACAAGGGCCGCTTCGGCTTCCAGATGTTCTCGAGCCCCCAGCGGCCGATCGAGCCGCGGGTGCGCTCCGGCGGCGCGCTCGAGCCGGCGAGCTGGGAGCAGGCGCTGGACCGGGCCGCGACCGGCCTCGCCGCCGCCCGCGGCAAGGTCGCGGCGCTGGTCGGCGGCGGCGCCTCGAACGAGGAGGGCTATCTGATCCAGCGGATCCTCCGCGGACCGCTCGCCTCCGCCGACGTCGCCTGCTCGCCGGCGCCGGCGCTGCCGCTGCCGCTGCGCCGCCGGCTCGCCGACCCGGCGCTGGCGGTCGGGATCGCCGAGATCGACCACGCCGGGGCGATCCTCGTCGCCGGCTGCGACCCGATGCACGAGATGCCGATCCTCGAGCTGCGGATCCGCAAGGCGGTGCGTCGCAACGGCGCCCAGCTGCTCGTCGCGAGCGAGCGACCGACGGCGCTCGACGGCGGCGCCGCGATCGGCTCCGAGGGCGTGCTCGAGGCGACCCGCTACGCGCCCGGCGAGGGTGCCGCGTTCCTCGATCGGGTCCGCGCCGCGGTCGCCTCCGGCGACGAGGGCGACGGGTTCGCCGCGGCGCTGCGGGCGGCCGAGAGCACCGTGATCGTCTGCGGCGAGCGGCTGCTCGACGAAGCCGGCGGCGCCGAGGCGCTGCTGGCGCTCGCCGACGCGCTCGGGCTCGACGGGCAGGACGGCGGCGGTCTGCTCGAGGTGCCGCGCTCGGCCAACGGCCGCGGGCTGCGCGAGGCCGGCTGCGCCCCCGGCTGCGCCCCCGGCCTGCAGGCGGCGCCCGCGGGCCGTTCGGCGGCCGAGATCAAGCGCGCGCTCGGCGACGGCGAGCTGGCGGCGCTGATCCTCTGGGACGTCGATCCGGTCCGTGACTTCGACGACCCCGAGGGCTGGCGGCAGGCGATCGGCAACGCCGAGTTCACGCTCAGCTCGTCGCTGTTCCCGACCGAGTCCGGGCAGCTCGCCGACGTCCACCTGCCGGCCGAGACCCACGCCGAGAAGGAGGGCACCGTGACCCATCCGGACGGGCGGCTGCAGCGGGTCCGCCCGAGCGTCCCGCACCCGGGCGCGGTGCGGCCGCTGTGGCAGGCGCTGAGCGAGCTCGCGACGCGGCTCGGCTACGAGACGGGGGTCGGCAGCTCGGCCGATGCCTTCGACCTGCTCGCCGCCGAGGCGCCGTTCCTGAACGGGATCGACGTCGACCGGATCGGCGGCATGGGCGTCCGCTGGCCGGAGCTGGCGATGGACGGCTGGGACGCCGTGGGGTCGGGCGCGACGCCCGCGGACGCCGCCGAGTCCCCTGGTACCGGCGCCGGCGAGCCGCGGGACGCGACCGCCTCGGCCGCGAACGGCGGCGCGGCTGCTTCGGAGGGCACCACGGAGGCCCCGCTCGGGCCCGATCAGATCCGGCTCGGAACCTATCGCGACCTCTGGAGCGACTTCGTCGCCGAGCGCAGCCCGGCGCTGCGGTTCCTCTCGCCGGCGCAGACCCTGGAGCTGCATCCCGACGACGCGGCGCGGCTCGGCGTGCAGCCGGGAGAGCGGGTGCGGGTGTCCGGCGCCGGCGCGGCGGTGCTCGCCGCGGTGGCGCTGCGGGAGCGGATGCTGCCGGGGACCGGGTTCCTGATCGAGGGGGTCGCCGAGGACGGCGCCAACGTCCTGGCCGGGTCCGGCGTCGTCACCGTCGGCCCGGCGCCGGAGCCGGAGCAGCGCCCCGGCGGCGGCGAGCCGCTGGCCTCGAGCTCATGAGCGCGCTGCCGCTCGCCGACGTCGGCTTCGCCGAGTCGAACTGGCTGCTGATCGTCAAGTCGCTGGTGATCTTCGCCGTCGTGCTCGGGATCGTGCCGCTGATCCTGCTGCTCGAGCGCAAGCTCCTGGGCCGCTTCCAGGCCCGCTACGGCCCCAACCGGGTCGGCCCCTACGGGCTCCTGCAGCCGCTCGCCGACGTCGTCAAGCTGCTCAGCAAGGAGGCCTACAAGCCCGAGGCCGCGGTGCCGGTCCTGTGGGCGATCGCGCCGGCGCTGGTCATCCTCAGCGCCACCGCGACGCTCGCGATCATCCCCTTCGGCGACGTCGCCGACGGCGTCGGCCTCTACGGGATCGACGTCTCGATCGGGATCCTCTACGCGTTCGCCTTCGGCTCGATCTCGTTCTACGGCCTCCTGCTCGGCGGCTGGGCCTCGGGCTCGAAGTACAGCTTCATGGGCGGCATGCGCTCGGCCGCGCAGCTGATCTCCTACGAGATCTCGCAGGGGCTGGCGCTGCTCGGCGTGATCATGATGTCGGGCTCGCTCAGCCTGGTCACGATCGTCGAGCAGCAGCAGCAGCAGATCTGGTTCGTGATCCCGCAGTTCGTCGGCTTCATCATCTTCATGGTCGCCGGCTTCGCCGAGACCAACCGGCCGCCGTTCGACCTGCCCGAGGCTGACGCCGAGCTCGTCGCCGGCTACAACACCGAGTACGGCGGCATGCGCTTCGGCTCCTATTTCATGGCCGAGTACATGGAGATGGTCGTCGTCTCCGGGATCGCCGCGGCGATGTTCCTCGGCGGCTGGAACCTGCCGTTCGGGATCCACACCCCGGCGCTGCTCGGCATCGTCGTGATGCTGGCCAAGATCGTCCTGCTGATCTGCTTCTTCATCTGGGTCCGCGCGACGCTCCCGCGCCTGCGCTACGACCAGCTGATGAGCCTCGGCTGGAAGGTGCTGCTGCCGGTCGCCACCCTCAACGTGCTGGTGACGGCGGTGCTGATCGTCGTGCTCTGAGAGGCGCGGGCCGGAGCGCCGCGGCGCCCCGTCTCCCGCCGCTGCGTGCGGGCGCCCGCGGGTAGGCTGCGGCGGTGACGAACGGGGACGGCAGCCGCCGCGGTCGCCTGACCGCCTTCTACGTCGTCCTCGCGGCCTTCGTCGCCGCCGGCCTGGCGGTCGGCTTCTCGCTCGGGTCGAAGGACGGCCCCGAGGCGGAGATCGCCGGCCACTACGAGCCCGCGGCGCCCGATCCCTGCCTCGGCGACGGCTTCGACCTGCGCCAATCCGGCCAGTACGGATCGCTCAGCAACGCCGACGGCAGCGTCGGCGGCTCGATCACGATCGAGGACGGAGCGATCACCGGCACCGTCGACTGCGCCGGCGGCTCGACCGCCGCGGTCGAGCTGACCGCCGCCGGCGGCAAGCTCAGCGGCACCGTCGGCGGGCAGCGGGTCAACGCCGTCCGGACCGCCGAGGAGCCGCCGCCGGAGGCCCGCAACGCGGTCCAGCCGACCGGCGTCGACGGCGAGTACGAGCTGGCGCCGCCCTCCTCGTGCCTCGGCAGCCAGATCGAGCTCGACGGTGACTCCGATGCGCTCGCGGTGCACGGCTCCGAGCAGGTCGGCGGCGAGCTCCGCTACGAGGACGGCGACCTCGAGGGCCGGGTCAGCTGCAGCGACGGCTCGGCCCGGAGCCTGAGCGGGACCGCCTCGAACCGCACGATCGAGCTGACCCTGACCCCGATCGCGTCGGAGCCGGCCGGCGCGGACGCGGGCGTCGAGCGGATCGAGGCGACCAAGCAGCGCGAGTTCGGCCTCACGATCGCCGCCTTCTTCGCGGCGCTGGTCACGGTGATGGTCGCCGCGCGGCTGTTCGGCACGCTCGCGGTGCGGACCGGGCAGCCGCGGGTGATGGGCGAGGTCGTCGCCGGGATCGTCCTCGGTCCGACCGTGTTCGGCGCGCTCGCTCCGCACCTGCAGGCGGCGATCTTCCCGGTCGACCTGATCCCGGTGCTCGGGATCGTCGCCAACCTCGGGCTCGTCTTCTACATGTTCATGGTCGGGATCGAGCTCGATCCCGAGGCGCTGAAGGGACGGGTCACGCAGGCGATCGCGATCTCCAACGCGAGCGTGGCGATCCCGCTGGTGCTCGGGATCCTCGCCGCCGTTCCGACCTACGAGCTGATCGGCCCCGACCAGGGGTTCGCCGGCTTCGCGCTGTTCATGGGCGTGGCGATGTCGATCACCGCGTTCCCGGTGCTCGCGCGGATCCTCGTCGAGCGGCGGATGCTGGCCCGACCGCTCGGCGCGACGACGATGGCGGCGGCGGCGATCGACGACGTCACCGCCTGGTTTCTGATCGCGCTCGCGACCGCGATCTCGACCTCGGGATCGGGCAGCGAGGTGCTGCGCACGATCGCGCTCGCGGTCGCCTTCTGCGCGGTGATGTTCGCCGTCGTGCGGCCGTTGATCGGGCGCGTCTCCGGCGCCTACGACGAGCAGGGCCGGATCCCGGCGGGCTGGCTCGCGGTGCTGTTCGCGGGGGTGCTGCTGTCGGCCTACGCGACCGAGCAGATCGGCATCGCCCTGATCTTCGGCGCGTTCGTGATGGGGCTGGTGATGCCGCGCCGGGCCGAGCTGACCGAGGACGTGAGCGGGCGGATGGAGGACTTCGTCGTGATCGTGCTGCTGCCGCTGTTCTTCGTCTACACCGGCCTGCGCACCAACATCGGCCTGCTCGACCGGCCCGAGCTGTGGCTGCTGACCGGGGCGCTGCTCGTGGTCGCGATCGCCGGCAAGTTCGCCGGCGCGATGATCGCCGCCCGCGTCGGCGGCATCGACTGGCGCGGGTCGGCCGTGATCGGGGCGCTGATGAACACGCGCGGGCTGACCGAGCTGATCGTGCTCAACCTCGCGCTCGAGATCGGCGTGATCTCGGAGGCGCTGTTCGCCTCGCTCGTGCTGATGGCGCTGATCACGACGTTCATGGCGGGGCCGGTGCTGCGGCTGCTCGATCCCCGCAACGAGCTCGGCGCGCCGGTCGAGGAGGCCTACGCCGAGGCGCGGAGCGAGGCCGCCGCCGCGCACCCGTCGATCCCGATCCCCGAGCGGGCGATCCTGCTGGCGCCGCAGGGTGACCACGGGATCGACCAGCTCGTCGCGCTCGGCCGCCTGCTGGCGACCTCGGAGCCGCGGCGGGAGCTGATCCTCGCCCGCCAGGTCCGTCCCTCGCGCGCCGCCGCCTACGGGGTCCGCGCCGGCCTGCAGACCGACGCGCGGCTGCTGGCCGAGGCGTCGGCCGAGGTCGACGCGGTCCGCGAGCAGCTCAACGCCGAGGGCGTCGCCGCGCGCTCGGTCGCCTACATCTCCGCCCATCCCGACCGCGACCTCGCGCGCGTCGCCGCCGCCGACAACATCGATCTCGTGCTGCTCGACGGCCGCCGGCCGCTGCTCGGCGACGTCGTCCCCGGCGGCGAGGTCTCCTCGATGCTGCGCGACGCCCCCAGCGACGTCGCCGCGCTGGTTGCCCGCGAGGACCGGGCGCTCGAGGTCGGCGCCGGGGGCAAGCCGATCCTGGTCCCGTTCGGCGGCTCCGACCACGACTGGGCGGCGCTCGAGCTCGGCGCCTGGATCGCGGCCGCGACCGGGGTGCCGCTGAGCCTGTTCGGGGCGGCCGGCACCGATGCCGAGACGAGCGAGGTGAGCCGGCTGCTCGGCGACGCCAGCATGCTCGTGCAGCGGTTCGCGGGGATCTCGGCGGCGCCGCTGCTCAGCGAGCCCGGGCGGCACGCGGTGATCAGCAGCGCCGCCGGCGCCTCGCTCGTCGTCGTCGGCCTCTCCGCGACCTGGCGCAGCGAGGGGCTCGGGAGGACCCGCACCGCGCTCGCCGAAAGCGGCGCGACCCCGGTCCTGTTCGTCCGCCGCGGCAGCCGGCCGGGAACGCTGGCGCCGAGCACCGACGTGACCAGCTTCGGCTGGTCGCGCACGCGGATGGGTTGAGCGCCGGCGGGCGGCGCGCCTGGGGACCGCATCGAGCGCCGGGCTGGGGCCACGGCCGCCCGCCCGTGGCCCGTGGCCCGCGGCCCGCGGGCGCGGCCTACGGTGCCACGTGGCCCGTAGATGCGCTCAGGAGGAGCAGCGCCGCGGGGCAGGTCGGCCGCGAACCGGATCCACGCAGCACGTGGCCCGCAGATGCGCCGCGGAGGAGCAGAGCCGCGGGCCAGGTGCCCCAGGGCGCCGCGATACCGCCGGGTAGCGTGCCCCGGGGCGCCTGGATACCGCCGGGTAGCGTGGCCCGGGGTGCCGCGATACCGCCGGGTAGCGTGGCCGCGGGCGCCCCGTCCCGGCGGGGGCGGTGCCCTACGAGATGGCGCGGGCTGGCGGGGCGACCGCGACCGAACGACCGCGGGAGGACCGTCGGTCCGCCCTGGGCCGCCCCGCGGGCTAAGCCCGCAGCATCACCGCCAGCATCGCCGGGGTCGGCGGCCGCCGCTCGGGCTCCTTCTCGAGCGCCTTCAGCAGCGTGTAGCCAACGCCCTCGGGCAGCTCGGGGCGGACCTCGCGCGGGTTCTTGACCGGATCGCGCAGGTGCGCCCACAGAGTCTGCATCCCGGTCGTGTGGCCGAACGGCGAATCGCCGGCCAGGCACTCGTAGACGACGCAGGCCAACGCGTAGACATCGGTGGCGGGCGTCACCTGCTCGCCGCGGACCTGCTCGGGAGCCATGTACCAGGTCGTGCCGATCGTCTTGCCCGGCATCGTCAGCATGCTCGCCCCCGGGTCCTTGACCAACCCAAAGTCGGAGATCATCGCGGCGCCGCGCTCGTCGAAGAGGATGTTCTCGGGCTTGACGTCGCGGTGGATCAGCCCGTTCTCGTGCAGCGCGCCGAGCCCGGAGCCGACCTCGGCGCAGATCGTGATCGCCTGATCGAGCTCGAGCCGTGGCGAGCGCTCGAGCCGGTCGCGCAGCGATCCGCCGCTGACGAACCGCTGGATCAGGTAGGGGCGCCCCTCCCACTCGCCCGAGTCGAGGATCGGCACCACATGGGAGCTGCGGGCGGCCCGCGCGGCGGCCGCCTCACGGCCGAAGCGACGGCGGTGCTGCTCGTTGCGGGCCATCTCCCCCCGCATCAGCTTCACCGCCACCGGCCCGCCCTCGCCGCGGCCGAGGAACACCTGGCCCATGCCGCCCTCGCCGAGCAGGCGGTCGATCTCCCAGCCGGCGACGACGATGCCGGGGCCGACCTGCGTTTCGCCGCGTGCGGGCGTCATCCGCGGTTATCGTAGGCAAGGATGAGCGGCCTGCTGCTGGAGATCGTCGAGGGCCCGGACGCCGGCGAGCGACTGCCGCTGACGGGCAGCGTCGAGCTTGGCCGCGACCCCGGCCTCTCGCACCCGCTCGCCGATGCCAAGGTCTCGCGCCGCCACGCCCGCGTGAACGCGACCGGATCCAGCGTCAGCGTCGAGGACCTCGGCTCGACCAACGGCACCTTCCTGAACGAGAGCCCGCTCGAGATCGCGACCGCGATCAAGCCCGGCGACCGGATCCGGGTCGGGTTCACGGTGCTCGAGCTGCACGCCGCCGACAGCGCCGCCGCCACCCCACCGAAGCCGCGGCTGACCAGGGTCGGCGCCGACGTGCTGGCGCCGGTGCCGGCCCGCGAGCTGCCCGAGCTGCCGGCGGCGCCCGAGCCCGACTACGGCGGCGTGCGCGCGGCGAGCGCGGAGCCGCGCTACGTCAACACCCGGGTCGCGCGGCGGATCGACGAGCTCTCGCCGCCCGCTCGCGACGCGCCGCCGCCGCCCGCTGCGGCCGCGCTCGATCCGAGCGATGACGAGAGCTACCGGGCGATCGCGCACCTGATCGATGCGCGGGTCAAGTCGCGGACCAACACCGCCGCCTTCGCGCTGCTGGCGATCGCCGCGCTCGCGGTGATCATCTACTTCGGCGCGACCTGATCGCGCCGGCGCCCGCTCAGCGGGCGGCGAGGAAGGCGATCACCGCGATCGCCGTCGCCGCGACCGCGGCGAACGAGACGACGGTCGCCTCGAGCCGCCGGGCGGCGCTCGACCGCCGGCGCCCGCTCGGCTCGGGGAACGCCGGCGGCCCCGGATCGGCCGCGGCGAAGCCGCCGAAGCGCTGGATCGCCGACGGCATCGGCGCCGCCTCCGGCGAGGGGATCGACCCCCGCACCCTCGTCTCCGCGCCGGCGCCCGCCGCCGGCGCGGAGACGGCGATCGGCTCGACGCTCCAGACGGTGTCGCCGATCCGGACCTCGTCACCGGCGGCGAGCGGCCGCTCGGCCGCGATCGGCCGCTCGTTGACGAAGGTGCCGTTGCTGGAGCCGAGGTCGGTGACCGCGAGGCCGCCCTCGCCGTCGGCGGCGAAGGCCGCGTGCCGGCGCGAGACAAGCGGGTCGGAGAGGTTGATGTCGCAGCCGTCGCGGCCGATCACGAGCTCGTCGCGGACCGTCAGCTCGCGCCCCGGCTCCGGCGCCGTCTCGACCAGCCGCAGCGCCGCGGCACCGGCCGCGGCGAGCGGCGAGGGGTGGATCCCCGACGGGCTCGGCCGGTGCTCGATTGGCGCCACGCCGACGCCGCTTGCCGCCTGCTCGAACAGCCCCGGGCCCGAACCGGCGGCGCCCGCGGCCGCGAGCAGCGGCAGCGAGGCCTGCTGGGGCGGGATCGACCACTCGGTGCGACGGAACTCGGCCGCCGACTCGAGGTAGGTGAGCGAGGCGATCGGGAAGGCGACGATCTTGGTGATCGCGGCGAGCGACCAGACGATCCAGTAGAGGACGCTGGCGGCCCAGATCGTCAGGTCGAGATCGAGGATGCCGGCGAGCACGAGCAGCAGCAGCCACTCGACGACGGCGAGCGTGAAGGTCATCCACGGCGGCTGGTAGCGGACCGCCCACTGATAGACGCAGGTATCGAGCGCGACCCCCATCAGCAGGAAGACGCCGATCAGGACGATCCAGTCGGCATTGCCGGTGGCGATCGCGATGATCGCCGCGACGACCGCGCCGGGGACCAGCGAGAAGACCCGGGTGTGAATCCTGCCGATCGGGGTCGGGCACATCGTCGACGCCTACGCCAGCTGCTCGGTCTCATCGACGCTGCGCAGCGCCGCCACGGTCTTGCGGCCGAGGTCGACCTGCATCGCCAGCCGCGAGGCGAAGCTGCGCTGCTTGAGCCGCTCGGCCCGGGCGCAGTCGCCGACGAAGCGCCGCGCGATGTACTTGAGCCCGGCGATCGTGTCGGCGTTGGGGACGGCGGTGTTGGCGCTCAGCCCCATCATCGCCAGCCGCGAGTCGTCGCGATCGAGCGGCGGCACCCCGCAGTTGCTCTTCAGCCGCACGCGCTCGCGCTCGATCGGCACGTCGTAGGTCTCGGCCAGCCGGCGGACGACCGGCAGCGCCAGCGCCGACTTGACGAAGCCGGTCGCGCAGATCACGCCGGTGACGTCGATCGTGCCGCTGCGGCCGTCGCGCAGTTGCACCGACACGGTCAGCCCGGCCGGGCCCTTGCCGATCTCGGTCGCCTCGCCGATCACCTCCTCGAACGTTCCCCGCTTGAGGCCGGCGCTGACCGCGTCGCCCCAGTTGCGGCGGGTCGGCGAGGTGCCGCGCAGGGCACGGCCGAGGAACGTCATCCGCTGCTCGAAGCTGAGGCCCTGGAAGGCGTCGATGCCGCTGCCGTCGAACAGGCAGCGGGGCACGTTCAGGTCCTGATCCTCGGGCTCGGGGTTGCGGCGCATCGCGATGCACTGGGCGCCGGCCTCGAGCACGTTGACCCATTCGTTGACGGCGGCGATCCCGGAGCCGACGACGATGTAGCGGCCACCCGGGAAGTAGGTCTTCGGCTCATATGCCTGGACGATCCGCTCACCGATCTCGGCGTCCTCGCGGGCCGCCCCGTAGATGCCGGGGAAGGAGAGCGGCCCGTGGCCGACGGCGACGACAACGTGGCGGGCGCGCCCGAGCAGCCGCGCCTGCTCGTCGTAGAGCGAGAAGTAGGGCGGCTCGCCGGGCTCGCGCGCGATCCAGCCGACCTTGACGCCGCCGAGCACGCGGTCGGGGTAGCCGAGGTTGCGGGTGACCACCTGCGCCTCGGCCAGCACCTCGGCGACGCCGGGGTTGAACTTGCGGCGGACCGAGCGGGCGAGCGCCGCCGGGCTGCGGCGCGCGTAGGCGTCCATCTGCGCGAAGGTCGGCCAGTCGGCGGGCAGGAAGTGCGACTCCGACTCCGAGCGCAGCACCGTCTGCCCGAGGTTCCAGGCGAACTGCTGGTAGGTGCCGACGGGGTTGGTCCGCTCACCGAAGATCCCGACCTGCTCGGGCTTGAAGCCGAGGTAGACGGCGGTGACGTAGACGAGCAGCGCCCCGAAGCCGTCGCCGACGACGGCGATCGTGACGTCGTTCGCGGACTCTTGACGCCCGGACGGCATGCCGCGCGAGAGCCTACTTCGCGACGATCCGCGATGACCCCAGGGGCGCCGGCGCCGGCAACGTCCCTCGCGCGGAGAGCCGCCGCGGCGCCGCGACGGCCGGGCGGCCAGCGCCCGCGAGCGGACCCCGCGGCGCCGAGGCCGCGACCGGCCAGCGCCCGCGAGCGGACCCCGCGGCGCCGCAACCGCCGGGCGACCGGCGCCCGCGCCGGGACCGCTGGGCGGCCACCGAACGTCGATCGCTCCCGGCTATGGAGGGTCGAAATCGACGTTCGGCGCCTCGGCGCGGCTGCCGGAGCGCCGTTCCGCGTAGGATCGGACGATCGACCGATCCGCTCACAACGGCGCCGAGTTCCCCTACCTGCGCGACGACTCGGCGGTCAGCGTCCAGCGCGGGCCCGAGCCGGGCGGCCTCAAGGGCGCCTACCGCGCCTTCGGCGAGACCCTGCGCGGGCTGCGGACGACGATGGAGCGGATCATCGAGGGACCGGTGACGATCCAGTACCCGGAGGAGAAGACGCCGGTCTACCCGCGCTTTCGCGGCCGCCACAAGCTGCACCGCTTTGAGGACACCGGGCTCGAGAAATGCGTCGGCTGCTCGCTCTGCGCCGCCGCCTGCCCCGCCGACTGCATCCGCGTCGTCGCGGCCGAGAACGACCCCGACGATCGCGTCTCCGCGGGCGAGCGCTACGCCGCCGTCTACGAGATCAACCTCGCCCGCTGCATCTTCTGCGGCTACTGCGAGGTCGCCTGCCCGTTCGACGCGATCACGATGAGCCACGAGTACGAGATGGCCGACTACAACCGCGGCGATCTGATCTTCACCAAGGAGATGCTGCTCGCCGAGTCGGTCGAGAAGGTCCCGCTGCGCAACGAGGGCGAGTAGCGCGGGTCGCGACCCCGGCCGGCCCTGCGCCAGGCGCGTGGTGGACGTTCGGCCGATTATTAGTGTAGGGTGAGCGCCGCTCACCAAACGCTTAGCGCTTTCCCTTTCTGAGCGGGAGGTTGCACCGCTGGCGCGGTCGCCCGATCCCGCCGAAGGGAGGGCCGGGCACCCGGCGATGACGGCGATCCACGGCGCACAGAGCACGATCAGGCGAGCGGCCGCCACGGCCGCGGCGCTCGCGCTCCTGCTGCTGATCCTGCCGGCGGCCGCCGAGGCGGGCTCCGGCGGCGTCGGCCCCGGCGGATCCGGCTCGACGGGCCCCGGCGGCGTCGGCCCCGGTGGTCCGGGCTCGGGCGGCGGCCCCGGCTCGAGCTACTCCGGCGCCGAGATCGACGGCGTCTCCCGCTCCTACGCCAAGTTCTCGCTGCTGCTCGCGACGAAGACCGACCTCTCGCTGCGGGTCGTCGGCGCCTGGACCCTGGCCGAGGGCGGGCCGAAGGACAACCCGCTCAACATCGGCCCCGGGCGCCGCTACGGCACCGTCCGCAAGGGCGTGCGCGCCACCTCGGCCCTGCTTCGCCACTCGCGCTACCGGCGCGTGATGGCGAGCACCGACGACCCTGACGGGATGCAGATCAGGGCGATCGCGGCGTCCCCCTGGTGCCCCGGCTGCCGCGGCTACAAGCGGCTGCTGCGCAGCAGCTACCGCCGCGTCAGCGTCAAGCCGTAGTCGCGGCCGGCCACAACGAACCCTGCTCGCGGCGGCGGCCGTCACGGGGCGCCACCGGCGCGGAATCAGCCGAGCGCGCCCGACTCGCGCAGCGCCGCGAGCTCCTCGGCGCCGAGCCCCCAGGCCGCGAGCGCCGCATCGGTGTCGGCACCGGGCTCGGAGGCCGCCGCCGGCATCGGCGCCGGGCTGCCGCCGAAGCGCGGCGCCGGCGCCGGCTGGATCGCGCCGCCGACCTCGATGAAGCTGCCGCGGGCGGCGTTGTGGGGATGCGCGGGCGCCTCGGCCATGCTCAGGACCGGCGTTGCGCAGGCCTCCGAGCCGCTGAACACCTCGGCCCACTCGTCGCGGCTGCGGGTCCGGAAGATGTCGGCGAAGGCGCGCTTGAACTCGGGCCAGCGCTCGCGCTCGAGCTGCGGGAACTGGGCCGGATCGAGCTCGAGCAGCCGCAGCAGCTCGGCGTAGAACTGGGGCTCGAGCGCGCCGACCGCGAAGTGGCGGCCGTCGGCGCACTCGTAGACCTCGTAGAAGTGGGCGCCGGAGTCGAGCAGGTTGGTGCCCGGCGGCTCGGTCCAGATCCCGATCTCCGCCAGCGAGCGGATCAGCGTCGCCAGCAGCGACGCGCCCTCGACCATCGCCGCGTCGACGACCTGGCCGGCACCGCCCGAGCGCGCGTGGAGGATCGCGGCGAGGACCCCGAAGGCGAGCACCATCGCGCCACCGCCGTAGTCGGCGACGAGGTTGAGCGGGAACAGCGGTCGCTCGCCCTCGCGCGCGAACGAGCCGAGCACGCCGGCGATCGCGATGTAGTTGATGTCGTGGCCGGCCTGCGTGGCGGACGGCCCGTCCTGGCCCCAGCCGGTCATCCGGCCGTAGACGAGCTGCGGGTTGCGGGCGAGGGCGTCCTCGGGCCCGAGCCCGAGCCGCTCCATCACCCCGGGCCGGAAGCCCTCGATCAGGGCGTCGGCCGACTCGCACAGCCGCAGCACCAGCTCGCGGCCCTGCGGATGCTTGAGGTCGCAGCCGACCGAGGGACGGCCGCGGTTGGTCGCGTTCCAGGCGCCGGAGCCGAGCCCGGTCGCGTCGGCGCGCTCGAGCCGGACGACGTCGGCGCCGGCGTCGGCGAGCATCATCGCCGCGAACGGGCCGGGGCCGATCGAGGCGACCTCGACGACGCGGATTCCCGCCAGCGGACCTTGCATCGTGCTCATCGCGGCGGCCGACCCTAGCCCGATGCGCCGGTCAACGTCGGCGCGAGCGGATGAGGACCGGGAGGCGGCAGCCGCTCAGGCCCGGGGCGGCGCCGGCTCTCCCGGCGGCCAGCGGGCGGTGACGAACCGGGCGATCGCGTCGATCGCCTCGCGCGCGCCGGCCAGCATCGCCGCCTCGGTCTGGAAGTCGTGCCAGAGGCCCTCGAAGCGCTGCAGCTCGATCGCGACCCCGGCGGCCTCGGCGCGGTCGGCGAAGCGGGTCGAGTCGTCGAGCAGGATCTCGTCCGATCCGACCTGCACGAGCGTCGGCGGCAGCCCGCGGAGGTCGGCGAACAGCGGCGAGACCCGCGGGTCGGTGCGGTGCAGGGAGCCGGCGTGGGCGCGGGCGCCCTCCTCGAGGAACGATCGCTTCAGCATCGGGTCGATCCGTGCGTTGGCGGTGACGCTGGCACCCGACAGCGAGAGGTCGAGCCAGGGTGAGATCAGGACCAGGGCCGCGGGCCCGGGGACGCCCATCTCGGGCAGCGTCAGCGCCAGGCTCGTCGTCAGCGCGCCGCCGGCGGAGTCGCCGACGATCGCGATGCGCTCGGGGCGGTGGCCGAGCTCGAGCAACGCCACGTAGGCGGCGAACAGGTCGTCGCCGGGCGCCGGGTGGGGGTGCTCGGGGGCGAGCCCGTACTCGGGCAGGTAGACGTCGGCGCCGGCGGCGGCGGCGATCCGCGAGGCGAGGCCGCCGTGGCTGCCGGCGCCGCCGACCAGGAAGCCGCCGCCGTGCACGTAGACGATCGCGGGGCGCTCGGCCGCGGCCACCGGCCCGAGCGGGACCGAGTCCGCCGGGCGCAGCCGCAGCGCCGGCACGTCGCCGAGCCGGAGCTCGGTCCGCTCGACATCGCCGGCGCCGCCGGCCAACTTCGCCACCAGCGCCAGCCAGCGGCGGCGGAGCCCGAGCGGCAGCGGCGGTCCGAGGAACGGCCTCAGCAGCAACCGCACCAGCAGCCGGTTGAGTGCCGTCAGCAGCCGCTGCATCGCGCGCACCTTAGAGGCCGCCCGGAGGTCGCGATTCGCCGCCCCCGCCAGGTACGCCGAGCGACGGTCGCCAATAGAGTGCCGCCGATGGAGCAGGTCGCCTTCTTCGTCGGCGCGATCGGCGCCCTCGGCGGCGCGATCGCGGTGATCGCGCTTCGCAACCCCTTCTACAGCGTGCTCGCGCTGGTCGTCCACCTGTTCTCGCTCGCCGGGCTGTTCCTGCTGCTCCACGCCGAGTTCCTCGCCGCCGCCCAGGTCGTCGTCTACGCGGGCGCGGTGATGGTCCTCTACGTCTTCGTCGCCGCCTACATCGGCGGCGTCGACGAGCCGCTGTGGGACGCGATCCCGGGCCAGCGGATCCTGACGCCGCTGCTGGCGGCGGCGCTGTTCATCGAGTTCTCGATCGCGATCCTCGCCAGCGGCCTCGAGACGCTCGGCTCCGAGGGGCCGACGATCGCGCTCGGCTTCGGCAGCCCCGAGGAGGTCGGCAAGCGGCTGCTCGAGGACTTCCTGATCCCGTTCGAGGCCGCCTCGCTGCTGCTGCTGGTCGCCGCCGTCGGCGCCGTCGTGCTCGCCGCCCGCCGGCCGCCGCCCGACGACCCCGACGCCCAGGAGCCCGCGATCCTCAACCCCCCCGGAGGCGGCCCCCCGTGCGACGACGCTCCCCCCGAGGGCGCCACTGGGCGCGAACCGACGGGAACCCCTCCCGGCCCGCCCGCCGCCGAGGGCAGCGCCTGATGGACGCCAGCTGGTACCTCGTCCTCAGCGCGCTGATGTTCAGCATCGGCGCCGGCGGCGTGCTGATCCGCCGCAGCCCGCTGGTGATCCTGCTCTGCCTCGAGCTGATGCTGAACAGCTCGAACCTGGCGCTGATCACGTTCTCGCGCAACCTCGGCAACTCCGACGGGCAGATCTTCGCGCTGATCGTGATGGTCGTCGCCGCCGCCGAGGTCGTCGTCGGGCTCGGCCTGATCGTCGCCATGTACCGGCGCCGGCTGCCGCTCGACGTCGACGAGACCAGGGAGCTGCGGGGATGAGCGCGACCACCTACGGCTGGCTCGTGATCGCCTTCCCGCTCGCTGGGTCGATCGTGATCGGCCTTCTGTGGCGGCTGCTCCGCGGCCGCGCCGCCGGCGTCGTCGGCACGGCCGCGATCACGCTCGCGTTCGCCAGCTCGATCGGCGCCCTGATCCAGCTCCAGGGCGAGCCCGAGCAGCACCGCGAGCTCGCCAGCACGCTGTACGACTACGCCGGCAGCGCCGGGATCCCGTTCGACCTCAGCATCCTCGTCGACCCGCTGTCGGTGTTCATGATCGTCGTCGTCACCGGCGTCTCGGCGCTGATCCACCTCTACTCGGTCGCCTACATGGACCGTGACGCCGGCTACCGCCGCTTCTTCGCCTACCTCAACTTCTTCGTCTTCTCGATGATGCTGCTGGTCCTCGCCGGCAACTTCATCCTGCTGATCGTCGGCTGGGCGTTCGTCGGCTTCGCCTCCTACGCGCTGATCAGCTTCTGGTACCGGCGCCGGACCGCGACCGCGGCCGGCATGAAGGCGTTCGTGATCAACGTCGTCGGCGACGTCGGGCTGATCATCGCCGCGATCATGCTGATCGAGCGGCTCGGCGCCAGCGACTACCTGACCGTCTTCGAGAAGGCGCCGGACGCGTTCAGCTCGAACGAGTGGACGATCGTCGCGATCTGCCTGCTGCTGCTGCTCGGCGCGGTCGCGAAGTCGGCCCAGATCCCGCTGCACACCTGGCTTCCGGACGCGATGGAGGGCCCGACCCCGGTCTCGGCGCTGATCCACGCGGCGACGATGGTCACCGCCGGCGTCTACCTGATCGCCCGCGCGTTCCCGCTGTACGAGCTCGCCCCGACCGCCGCCGACGTCGCCGCGTTCGTCGGCCTCGGGACGCTGCTGATCGCGGCGACGGTCGCGCTCGTCGTCACCGACCTGAAGCGGATCATCGCCTACTCGACGATGAGCCAGATCGGCTACATGGTCGTCGGCGTCTCGATCGGCGCCTACTCGGCCGGGCTCTTCCACCTGATGACCCACGCCTTCTTCAAGGCGCTGCTGTTCATGGCGGCGGGCTCGGTGATCTCGGCGATGGCCGGGCTCCAGAACGTCGACCGGATGGGCGGCTTTCGCCGGGCGATGCCGTTCACCTGCGGCGCGCTGACGATCGGCGCGCTGGCGCTGGCCGCGTTCCCGGGGACCTCCGGCTTCTTCTCCAAGGACGAGATCCTCAGCTTCGCCGCCGAGCGCGGCGGCATGTTCTGGATCTTCGCGATCGGCGGCTACGTCGGCGCGATCCTCACCGCCGCCTACTCGGCGCGGATCGTCTTCCGCGTCGTCTACGGCGAACCCGTGCCCGAGGCGAAGGAGCTCGAGGAGGGACACCTGCACCACGCCGACCCGGTCAACCCGGCGACCGGCGAGCCCGAGGACACCGACGTCGGCTTCCCCGGCCCGATCCACTGGATCGCCGAGCGGGCGCTGCCGATGCGGATCGCGATGGCGGCGCTGGCGTTCGGGGCGCTGTTCGGCGGCTTCGTCCAGATCCCCGGCGTCACGCACGTGATCGACAGCTTCCTCGAGCCGACCTTCGAGTCCTCGACGATCGCCAACGCCGTCGACGTCACCGTCCGCGACTCCTACATCGGCATGTTCGTCGGCGCCGTCTGCTCGCTGCTCGGCATCGCCGTCGCCTTCTACCTCTACCTCGTCGCCCCCGGATCGACCCTGCGGCTGCGCGACCGGCTGCGCCCGCTCCACGACTTCCTCGAGCACAAGTGGTACTTCGACGAGATCATCGACGCGCTCGTCTACCGGCCGCTGATCGCGCTCGGGCGCTTCTGCAGCTCGGTCTTCGAGCGGGTCGTGATCGACGGCGCGATCACCGGCGGCGCCAGCGGCGGCATCCGTGACCTCGGCGACGCCGTCCGCGGCGCCCAGTCCGGCTTCGTCCGCTTCTACGCGCTGCTCGTCGTCGCCGGCATCGCCGCGCTCGGCGTCTACTTCCTGCTGGTGGCGAGCTAGATGCTGACCGCGATCCTCGTGATCCCCATCGGCGTCGCGCTGATCGGCTGCCTGCTGCCGGCCCGGCTCAGCGGCTGGTGGGCGTTCGTCGGCTCGCTCGTCTCGGTCGGGCTCGCGGTCGCGCTCGTCGCCGGCTTCGACGGCGGCTCGGGCGAGCTGCAGCACTACGTCAGCCGCGCCTGGATCCCCGAGCTCGGCGTCAGCTACCAGCTCGGCGTCGACGGCCTCAGCCTGTTCCTCGTGCTGATGACCTCGGTGCTGTGGTCGGCGGCGATCCTGCACTCGGCCCTGCAGGTCCCCGACCGGGCCCGCAGCTACTTCCTGATGCTGGGGATCGCCCAGACCGGCACGCTCGGGGCCTTCCTCGCCCAGGACCTGCTGCTGTTCGTCCTCTTCTTCGACCTGATGCTGATCCCGTTCTACTTCCTGATCGGCGCCTGGGGGACCGGCAACCGGATCAGGGCGACGATCAAGATGATCATCTACACGCTGGTCGGGTCGCTGCTGATGCTGGCGGCGGCGATCGCGACCGCGGTGCTCAGCGGCGATGCCGCGGGCGGGATCACGTTCTCGATCGAGACGCTGCGGACGGTGCCGCTCGCCGACGGCACCCAGTACTGGATCTTCTGCTTCTTCGCGCTCGCCTTCCTCGTCAAGATGCCGGCCTTCCTCGTCCACGGCTGGATGCCCGACGCCTACCTGTCCTGCCCGCTGCCGGTGCTGGTGCTGCTCAGCGGCGTGCTCTCCAAGGTCGCCGCCTACGGCTTCCTGCGGGTCGTGCTGCCGCTGTTCCCCGACGCCAGCGTCCACTTCCAGACGCTGATCATGATCATCGCCCTGGCCTCGATCGTCTACGGCTCGGTGATGGCGTTCACGCAGACGAACCTGCGGCTGATCGCCGGCTACTCGTCGGTGGCGCAGCTCGGCTTCATCACGCTCGGCATCTTCAGCTTCGCCGCCGACGGCGCCGACGGCTCGGTGATCCAGATGGTCAACCACGGCCTCGTCATCGCCCCGGTCTTTCTGATCATCGCCCTGATCATCGAGCGGACCGGAACCGAGGACATCCGCGAGCTCGGCGGGCTCGCGGTGCGGGCGCCGATCCTCGCCGCGGTCTTCATGATCGTGACGATGGCGCTGCTGGCGATCCCCGGATCGGCCAACTTCGTCGGCGAGTACTACATCATCAGCGGCGTCTTCCACTCGAAGGTGGCGATCGCGCTGATCGCCTCCTCGGGGATCGCGCTGGCCGCCTTCTACGCGCTGCGGATGTACCAGCGGACGATGCACAACCGGCTTCCCGACGGGCTCGTCTCGCGCGAGCTGACGCTGCGCGAGGGCTTCGTCGTCGTGCCGCTGGTGCTCTGCATCCTCGCCCTCGCCTTCTATCCGGGGCTGATCACGACCCGCGGCGAGGCCAGCGTCGACCGCAGCCTGGCGTCGCTGTGCGAGGGCGAGGACTGCCCGGCCGGGGTCGCTCCGACCGCGGCCGCGGCGCCCGATCTGGAGGCCAGCCGGTGATCGAGACCCCGGACATCGACTACGCCGGGCTGTCGCCGATCATCGCCCTGACCGCCGGCCTCGTCGTCGTGCTGATGGCCGGGCTGGCGACGCCGCGCGGCAACCGCTGGATCTCGACGCTGCTGACGCTGCTGACGCTCGCCGCGACCGCGGGGCTGCTGATCTGGCGGCTCGGCGGGCCCGAGATCGACCTCGTCGCCGGCGCGATGCGGATCGACGGGCTGACGATCACGATCGGCCTGATCACCGTCTTCGCGGCGGCGTTCGCGGTGCTGCTGCAGCTCCGCGATCCCGGCGCCGAGGAGGCCGGCCACGCCGAGTCGCACGCGCTGCTGCTCGGCTCGACGCTCGGCATGGTGATGCTGGCCGGCGCCCAGAACCTGATCACGTTCTTCATCGCGCTCGAGCTGCTCTCGATTCCGCTGTACGTGCTCTGCGGCTCGCACCGGACCCGCCCCGGCTCGCTCGAGTCCGGGCTCAAGTACCTGATCGTCGGCTCGCTCGGCTCGGCGACGCTGCTGTACGGGATGGCGTTCATCTACGGCGGCTCGGGCTCGACCGACTTCACCCAGATCGCGCAGGGGATCGGCGGCGACCTGCTCGACGACCCGCTGGTCCTGATCGGGATCGCGCTGTGCGCGGTCGGGCTCGCGTTCAAGGTCTCGGTCGCGCCGTTCCACCAGTGGACCCCCGACGTCTACGAGGGCGCCCCGACCCCGGTGACGGCGTTCATGGCGGTGGCGACGAAGGCGGCCGCGTTCGCCGTGTTCGCGCGTCTGTTCATCGTCGCCTTCGGCCCCTCGATCGACCAGTGGCAGCCGGCGCTGGCGGCGCTGGCGGCGGTCTCGATCATCGTCGGCAACGCCGGCGCCGTCACCCAGGACTCGCTCAAGCGGCTGCTCGGCTACTCGGGGGTGGCCCAGGGCGGCTACATCCTCGTCGCGCTGCTGGTCGCCACCTCGGAGGGGGTCAGCGCGATGGTCTTCTACCTCGCCGCCTACACGCTGATGAACCTCGCCGCGTTCGCGGTGATCGCGGTCCGCGAGCGCGAGACGCCCTACGGCGACGACATCGCCTCGGTCCAGGGCCTCGCCAAGGACCGGCCGCTGCTCGCCTGGCCGCTGACGATCGCGATGCTGGCGCTGGCCGGGATCCCCGGCACCGCCGGCTTCATCGGCAAGGTCTATCTGATCGAGGCCGCGGTCGGCGGCGACTTCACCTGGCTCGGGGTGCTGATCGTGGTCGGCTCGATGATCTCGCTCGCCTACTACCTGCGGGTGGTCGCGGCGATCTGGATGCGGCCGGCGCCGCGGCCGGCGCCGGCGATCGCGGGCGGCTCGCCCGCCGCCGGCGCGCGCCCGGGCCGGGCGCTGAGCGGCGCTCCCAGCGGCGGCCGCTGCTGGCTCGTGCTCGGAGCGATGCTGATCGCCGCCGGCGCGACGATCTTCTTCGGCGTGATCCCGTCGCCGCTGGTCGACTTCGCCCAGCACGCCGGCGACGCGCTGGCGGCGATGCTGGCCTGACGAGCGCGCCGCCGCGCCGCCGGATGATTGAATCCGCTGCGGTGCAGCGCGTGATCATCGACCACGACTTCGACGTGCCGGTCGCGGCGGCGTTCGCCCACCTGGCCGAGCACGAGAACCTCGAGCCGCTGCTCGGCGCCAAGGTGACGCGGCTGCGCGACGGCACCGACGGCACCCGCAACGGGGTCGGCTCGGTTCGCCGGCTGCGAATCGGGCCGCTGCCGCCGTTCGAGGAGACCACGACCGAGGTCGTCCCGAGCGAGCTGATCCGCTACCGGATCAGCAAGGGCTCGCCGCTGCGCGACCACCGCGGCGAGATGCGCTTTACGACGAACCCCGACGGCAACGCCCACCTGCACTACGAGATCTCGTTCGGCGCCGCCGTCCCCGGCATCGCCCTGATCGTCGCCAAGGCGCTCGAGCGCAGCATCCCCCGCGGCCTGCAACGGGCGCGGATCGACGCCGGCTAACGCCGCGGGCTGCGGTTCGGCCCGCCGCGGTCGGGACCGATCCGGTTCGGGACCCCGCCCTTGCGGCGGATCGGTTCGATCGACGGCCAGAAGCTCGTCCGCGCCCGGTACATGCGCTTGACGTCGGCCCCGTAGTAGGGGCCGAAGAAGACGTTGCCGCTGAGCCGCGGGTAGCCGTGGGAGGTGTTGGAGACGACGAACTTGTGCTTCGCGACCCAGCCGCCGCCGCTCGATCCCTGCTGCTGGTCGCAGCGCATCCCGCGGCTGCGCGGGCCGCCGCTCTTGTAGGGATCGGGCAGGTAGCCGGAGGCGCAGCGGACGAGCTTGTCGCCGTCGTAGGCGCGCTTTCCCTTCGCCGGGTAGCCGAACGCCTGCAGCCGCTGCTTACGGCGCTGGTTGAAGCCGATCCCGCGCGAGCCGACCTGCGACTGCAGGGTGCCGAGCGCCGGCAGCTCGGCGGTCTGCATCATCGCGAAGTCGTGGTCGAGCTTGCCGCGCGTCCAGGCCCGATCGACGATCAGGTGGGTGACCGGCCAGACCCCGTAGGGAAGGCTGTCGCGGGCGTAGCCGGGTGCGAACGCGAGGTTCGTGGCGGCGACCTGGCGCTCGACGTCGTAGGCGCAGTGCCCGGCGGTGAGCAGCAGGCTGCCGGAGCCGCTGCTGATGACGGTGGCCGAGCAGGCGTAGTCGCCGAGGCCGGGGAAGGTGCCGACGAGCTTGCCGTGGACGCGCTTGGGGTAGCGCTCGGGGTGGTTGAGGATCTTCGCCTTCAGCGTCGCCGCCACCGGCGCTCCGAGCAGGCGTGGCTCCGGGGCCGCCGCGACGCCGTCGAGGCCGGGTTCCGCGCCGCCGGCGAAAGCAGCGGGCGCCGGGGCCGTCTCGCGGGCGCCGGGGCCGGGTGCCGCGGCGCCGCCGAAGCCGGGCTCCGGGGCGGCCGCGATCCGCTCCGGCGTCCAACTCGCGCGGGCCTGCGCCCGGCTCAGCGACGCCGGCTCGGCCGGCCCGAGGAACCCGTCCTCGGCGACCATCCCCGGCGGCGCCGCGGCGGCGGGGGCGGCGGCGAGCGCCAGCGCGGCGGCGAAGGCGGCGAGCGCGGCGAGCGCCG